>DASXIH010000563.1:0-12068 GCA_036498125.1 Thermoanaerobaculia bacterium | reverse complement strand
TCAGCGTGATCATGCTCGCCGAGGCGTTCGACGAGGTTGGGCTGCCGAACGGTGTGTTCAATGTGGTGACCGGCGGCGGACGCGAAGTCGGCGAGCCGCTGATCCTCGACGAGCGCGTGAAGATCGTCTCGTTCACCGGCTCGACGGAAGTCGGCCGGGGCATCTCGGTCGCCTGCGCGCCGCAGTTCAAGAAGGTCCACCTCGAGATGGGCGGCAAGAACGTGATCCTGGTGATGGACGACGCCGACATCGACCTCGCGGTCGACGGCGCCCTCTGGGGCGCGTTCGGCACCGCGGGCCAGCGCTGCACGGCGGCCTCACGCGTCGTGGCGCACAAGAAGATCCATGACGAGTTCGTCGAGAAGCTGTCGGCGCGCGCGAAGAAGATGCGCATCGGGTTCGGTCTCGACGACGTCGACATGGGGCCGAACATCAGCGCGTCGCAGATCGAAACGGTGAAGAAGTACGTCCAGATCGGGAAGGACGAGGGGGCCACGGTCGCCTGCGGCGGCGTGGAGCTGACCGAGGGCGCGCTCGCCAAGGGTCACTTCCATCAGCCGACGGTGTTCGCGGACGTGAAGCCTTCGATGCGCATCGCGCAGGAGGAGATATTCGGCCCGGTGACCTCGGTCATGAAGTGCAGTTCGCTCGAAGAGGCGATCGAGATCGGCAACGGCGTCCGCTACGGCCTCTCGTCGTCGATCTATACGCGCGACGTGAACAACGCGTTCGTGGCGATGCGCGACATGTACACCGGCATCTTCTACGTCAACGCGCCGACCATCGGCGCCGAGACGCACCTGCCGTTCGGCGGCGTGAAAGAGACCGGCAACGGCCATCGCGAGGCCGGCGTCGCAGGCATCGACGTGTTCACCGAGTGGAAGTCGATCTACGTCGACTATTCGGGATCGTTGCAGCGGGCGCAGATCGATACGGAAGAGATCTGATGAAACGAGAGCGCAGTAGGCAGAGCGCAGAGCGCAGATCAGTACTGGGCTCGTTTCTCTTCTGCGCTCTCCGCTCTGCCCTCTGCGCTCTTGCACTTCCGATATTCGCCCAAACAAGCGATACCGACCGCATCATCGACCGCGCGCTCGCTTCGAACAGTGCGTGGGACACGCTCGCGCACCTCACGGACAACATCGGTCCTCGGCTTACCGGATCGCGGAATGCCGCGGTGGCGGTGACGTACACGACCGAACGCCTTCGCGAGTGGGGGATCGACGTCCACGACGAGAAGGTGATGGTGCCGCACTGGGTGCGGGGCGAGGAGCGCGCGTCGCTCGTGTCGCACAATGACCAGAAGATCGTCCTCACCGCCCTCGGCGGCTCCGTCGCGACGCCGAAAGGCGGCATCACCGCCGACGTCGTCGAAGTCGGCTCGTACGACGAGCTGAAGCATCTCGGCACGAAGGTCAAAGGGAAGATCGTCTATTACAACAATCCGATGGACATGGAGCTCGTCCGCAGCGGACGCTCGTTCGAGGCGTATCGCCGCTCGGTCGAGTTTCGCACCTCCGGCGCCTCGCACGCGGCGGAGTATGGCGCCGTCGCCGCGGTGATCCGCTCCGTCGGGTCGGCGTCGCTGCGGACGCCGCACACCGGCGCGATGCGCTACGACCCGAAATTGCCGAAGATCCCCACCGCCGCGATGACGGCGGAGGACGCGATGCTCGTGCACCGGCTCCTCGCGAAAGGGGAGAAGGTGCGGATGCATCTCGTGCTCACCCCGAAGACGCTGCCGGACACCGAGTCGGCGAACGTCGTCGCGGAGATTCGCGGGAGCGAGCAGCCGGATGAGATTGTGCTCGTCGGCGGTCACCTCGATTCCTGGGACCTCGGTACGGGAGCGATCGACGACGGCGGCGGCGTCGCGATGTCGATGGAGACGCTCCATCTGATCAAAGAGCTCGGCCTGAAGCCGAAGCGGACGATCCGCTGCGTGCTCTTCATGAACGAAGAGAACGGGCTGCGGGGCGGACAGGGCTACGCCGCCGCGCATGGGAAAGAGAAGCACGTCGCGGTGATCGAGACCGATTCGGGAGTCGCGGCGCCGACCGGCTTCGACACGACGCTGAAGGGCGATGCGCTCGCGGCGTTCGAAGCGAAGACGAAGCCGCTCGCACGCGTGAAGGCGGATCGCTTCTCGACCGAGAGCGAGACCGGCGCCGACACGTCGCCGCTGACCGCTGCCGGCGTCATCGGTTTCGGCTTCGTTCCCGAGCCGCTGCACTACTTCGACTATCACCACTCGCCGGCCGACACGCTCGATAAGATTGATCCCCAAGATTTGAGCGCCGACGTCGCCGCGGTCGCCGCGCTGACGTGGATTCTGGCGAACTGAGCGCGAGCCGCGCTTCAAAGTTCCGAACGCAATCCTGCAATCATTTGAATTGCGCGCTTCGCAAGCACATCCGTGTAGTTCTTCGTTGCGATGTGTTTTCAACAGGTTGTGAAAAAAGCGGCACGCGGTCGTCTTCATGCAAACAGAACAAATGTTCTGTTTGCAGACTCAGCAATGGACACCGACAAAGGAGGAGTAATGAAGCTTCACCGAGTTTTAGCAGCCTTGTCAGTGCTGCTGCTCGCGAGCGTCAGCGCATTCGCGCAGCTCACGACCGGCAATCTGACGGGCACGGTGACGACGGCGGGAGCGCCCCTGCCCGGCGTGACCGTCTCCCTCGCAGCGCCAACGCTGCAGGGCACGCGCACGACCGTCACCGATTCGAACGGCGCGTACAACTTCCAGGGTCTGCCGCCCGGCGACTACGCCGTCACGTTCACCCTGGAAGGGCTGACGAGCGTCACGCACAGCGTGAAGGTCAGCGTGTCGCAGACCTCCCGCTCCGACGCCGACATGAAGGTGAACGCGGTGACGGAATCGATCACCGTCACGGCGAGCTCGCCCGCGGTCCTCGAGACGCAGCAGGTGCAGACGAACATCACCTCGCACCTGGTCGAGAACCTGCCGATGGGACGTACGCTCGTCGCGACGACGAACCTCGCACCGAACGTCACCCCCACCGGCCCAAACGGCGGTCTGATCATCGCCGGCGGCCAGTCGTATGACAGCACGTTCTACGTCGACGGCGCGGTGGTGAACGAAGTGCTCCGCGGCCAGCCGCAGAACCTCTTCATCGAAGACGCTCTGCAGGAGACCACGGTGCAGACGGGCGCGATCTCGGCGGAGTTCGGCCGGTTCACCGGCGGCGTCGTGACCGCGGTCTCGAAGACCGGCGGCAACATGCTGACGGGCAGCCTGCGCGACACCGTCGAGCGTCCGAGCTGGACGTCGCAGACGAAGTTCGCGCCGTTCACGATCACCTCGAACAAGCTGCAGTCGCAGTACGAAGGAACGCTCGGCGGACCGATCGTGAAGGATCGTCTCTGGTTCTTCGGCGCCGGACGTTACTTCAACATCAGCAGCCCGCAGACCTTCACCGTCCTCCCGGGCGAGACGACGGTCGTGCCGTACGCCTCGACCGACAAAGAGGAACGCCTCGAGGTGAAGCTGACCGGCCAGCTCACGAGCAATCACTCGCTCACCGGCAGCTACTTCAACATCTCCCGCCATCAGACCGGCAACTGTCATGGCGGCTGCCTCGAGGCTGCTGCGCTCCAGCAACCGCGCTCTCTCCCGAACAAGTTCTACACGTTGAACTACGACGGCGTGATCACGAAGAACTTCTTCCTCGAGGGCAACTACGCCAAGCAGCTCTTCTCGTTCGTCGGCGGCGGTGGACTCCAGGGACCTCCGGAGACCAACACCCCGATCGACGTCATCCAGGCCGGCGGCTTCGCGAACAACCCGCTCTTCTGCGGCAACTGCAGCGCCGCCGAGCAGCGCAACAACCAGAACGCGAAGTTGAAGGGCACGTACTTCTGGTCCCCGAAGAACTGGGGCACCCACAACCTTTCGGTCGGCGTCGAGGATTACTCCGACTACCGCAAGGGCAACAACGAGCAGTCGGGCTCGAACTTCCTCATCTACGATTACGACACGCCGGGACGCTCGGCGAACGGTGACCTCAGCCTCACGATGAACCCGGGCGCAGGCCTGATCATCTGGTTCCCGATTCTGCAGGAGTCGCAGGGCAACAAGCTCAATACCCGGTCGCTGTTTGCCAACGACAAGTGGGACCTCGGCTCGCACTGGAGCTTCAACGTCGGTGCGCGGTACGACAAGAACCACGCGACCAACCAGGCCGGCGCCACCATCGCCAACGACTCGAAGATCTCGCCGCGTATCGGCGCCATCTACGACGTGGCCGGCAACGGCAAGATCCGCCTGAACGCCAGCTATAGCGAGTACGTCTCGAAGATCGCGGAAGGCAACGTCGCGGACGTCAGCTCTCCCGCGGGCGCTGGTTCCTACCTCTACTGGTATTACTACGGCGACCCGATCCTCAATGTGACCCCGCAGCAGATGAACCAGCAGGTCTTCGCCTGGTTCAACAGCGTCGGCGGAACGAAGAACAAGGACTTCCTCGGCGGCGGCCAGACCTCCGGCATTTCGACGGTGATCAACGGCACGCTGAAGTCGCCGGGCGTGAAGGAGTACACGGTCGGATCCGGCTTCCAGTTCTCACCGCGCGCGTTCCTGCGCGCCGACTATCAGTACCGCAAGTGGAACAACTTCTACACGCAGATCGTGAATACGACGACCGGCAAGGTCTTCGATCCGCTTGCCAACCAGAACCTCGACCTCAACCTCGTCGAGAACACCAACGACTTCAAGCGCACCTACCGCGCCATCATCCTGCAGGGCGATTACAAGCCGTTCAACCGGCTCGACGTCGGCGGCAACTGGACGCACTCCCGGCTGTACGGCAACCTCGTCGGCGAAAGCTCCGGCAGCGGTCCGCTGGTCTCCGCGGGCCCAGGCTACTATCCCGAGTTCTTCGGTTACGCCAATGCCAACCCAACCGGTCCGCTCGGACAGGATCAGCCGAACAAGGTCCGCGCGTGGGTCAGCTATGACCAGCCGACGCCGGTCGGCAACTGGAACTTCTCGTGGCTGCACCGCTACGACTCCGGCACGCCGTACTCCGCGATCGGTTCGATTTACCTCGTGAACAACAGCCGCTGCCCCGACTGCCCGAAGAACACGTTCGGCTACGACCCGGTGCACATCTACAGCTCGCTGACGGGCAACTACTACTTCAGCCAGCGTGGTGCGTATCGCACGGACAACATCCAGGCGGACGACCTCGCCGTCAACTGGTCGATCCCGGTGTCGCGCGCCAACTTTTTCATTGAGGCGAAGGCGTTCAACGTCTTCAATCGTCAGGGCGTCATCAACGTCAACACGACGGTGCTCACCGCGTTCAATTCGAACTGCATTCAGACGACCGGTGCGAACGTCGGCAAGCGCTGCGCCGGCTTCAATCCGTTCACCGACCAGCCGGTCCAGGGCGTCAATTACGTCCTCGGCTCGCACTTCGGTCAGCCGGTCAATCCCACGGGCGGAACGCTCGGCAGGCCCAGCTCAACGGGCGACGTCCAGTTCCCGCGTACGTTCCGTGTGTCGTTCGGTGTTCGCTTCTAAGTCTTCACGTGCAGGGGCCGGCTCTCAGCCGGCCCCTCCATGCGGCTAAGATTCCCCTAGTGAAACGGGCGGCTCTCTTTTTCCTCTGCGCGGTCGCCCTCGCCGGTTGCAGACGCCACGAGGGCGAGACCTACCGCGGCGCGCCGGTGATCCTGATCTCGATCGACACGCTGCGCGCCGATCACCTGCCGATGTTCGGCTACCGCTCCGTCGACACGCCGGCTCTCGATGCGCTGCGCCGCGACGGCGTGCTCTTCACAAATGCCTACTCGCAGGTGCCGCTCACGCTGCCGTCCCACGCGGCGATGCTCACCGGCCTGCTGCCCCCCGGCAATCACGTCCGCAACAACATCGGCTATTCACTCGACGCGAAGGTTCCCACGCTCCCTGCGCTGCTCCACGATGCGGGCTATGCGACGGGCGCCGCGGTCTCGGCCTTCGTCCTCCGCGGCTCCGCCGGTCTCGCGAAGTCGTTCGACTTCTACGACGACAAGATCGAGAACGTCCCCGGCAAGCCGGTGAGCGGACTCCAACGCTCCGGAGCGATCACCGAGTCGATCGCGAAGGAGTGGATCTCACAGCATGACGGCGGTCCGTTCTTCTTCTTCCTGCATCTCTACGAACCGCATTCGCCCTACACGCCGCCGGAGCCGTTCTTTTCGCGCTACGCATCGAAGTACGACGGCGAGATCGCGACCGCCGACTCGATCGTCGGCGACTTCATCGCCTTCCTGAAAAGCCGCGGGATCTACGACAAGGCGATCATCGTCTTCCTCTCCGACCACGGCGAAGGGCTCTCGCAGCACGGCGATCCGGAGCACGGCATCTTCCTCTACCGCGAAGAGATCCACGTTCCGCTCGTCGTGAAGCTCCCGAAGTCGGCGCGGGCCGGCCAGTGGGTCGGCGAGCCGGTCGCGCTGGTCGACCTCCTTCCTACGATCACGCAGCTCACCGCGACGACCGCGCCGGCGCACATCGACGGCATCTCGCTGTTCGCAAAGCACGATCCGCATCGACGGGTGTACAGCGAGACGCTCTATCCGCGCATTCACCTCGGCTGGAGCGATCTCTATTCGCTCACGGACCACCGGTTCGAGTTCATCCGGGCGCCGCGCGCGGAGCTCTACGACGTCGTTCGCGATCCCGCCGAGACGACGAACATCATCAACAACGAGCGGCGCGCCTACTCCTCGATGCGAACGGATCTCGATCGAATGGTCCCGTCATCGCTCGAGATGCCGTCGCGCGTTGATCCGGAGGAGGCGAAGAAGCTCACGGCCCTCGGATATCTCGGATCGACGGCGGCTCCGTCCGCGGGTCCGCTGCCCGATCCGAAGGACCGCGTCGGCGAGATCGGCGATCTCCTCCACGCCGGCACGCTGGCGCACGAGGGGCATGATGCCGAGGCGATTCCGCTGTTCGAGAAGGTGCTGGGGCAGAATCCGCGGCTCGCGGACGGCTGGAGTCAGTACGGCGCTTCGCTCGAACGTGAGGGCCGCTATGGCGACGCGATCGCTGCGTATAAGCGGACGGCCGATCTTTCGCCGGAGCTCGCACCGTGGCTCTCGATCGGATCGCTCCTTTTGAAAATGAAGCGCTACGACGAGGCGGCGCAGCACGCGCAGCTCGCGATGAAAGGGAATCCCGGCGGCGCGCACATGCTGCTCGCGCGGATCGCGCTGGCGAAGAAAGACGCCCGGACGGCCGAGAACGAGGCGCGTGCCGCACAGGATGATCCCTACTCCGGGATCCCGGCGTCGGTCCTCATCGCGCGGATCTGGTCGGAAGAGGGGCGTGCTGCCGATGCGCTCTCGCTGATCGACAGCACGGCCCAACGCGCGCAGCGGGAGAATTCGCCGCCGGTCGAAGGACTGCAATACGTCCGCGGCGATGCACTGGCGCGGATGCAGCGCTTTCCGGAGGCGGCGGAGGCATTCCGCGCGGAAATCGGGCTGTTTCCGCACGATCTCGAGACGTACTCCCGCCTCGCGGTCGTCACAGGGCTCCTCGGCGGCGTGAACGGATCGCGCCAGGTGATGGAGTCGATGGTTCGTGCGAATCCGAACAAAGTCGCCCGCGAGTACGCGGCGCACACACTCGAATCGCTCGGCGACCGGGCAGGTGCGGCACAATTCCACTGACGGTGATGCGCCGCGGTCGTTTGCTGCTGCTGGTTCTCCTGGCGTTCGCGTGCGCACGCCACGAATCGCGCACGTTTGCGCATGCGCCGGTGATCCTGATCTCCATCGACACGCTGCGCGCGGATCACCTCCCGGCGTACGGATACCGGAACGTCGACACGCCCGCCCTCGACGCCTTCCGCCGCGACGCGATCCTCTTCGAGAACGCCTACTCGCACGTGCCGATGACGCTGCCGTCGCATGCGGCACTCCTCACCGGTCTTCTGCCGCCGGCCAACGGCGTCCGCAACAACCTCGGCTACACGCTCGACGTGCACGCCCATCCGGCGGTCTCGAACCTCCTGGCGGCGAACGGCTACACGACCGGCGCCGCTGTTTCGGCGTACGTGCTCCGCGGACCGACCGGTCTCGCGGGCTGCTTTCAAACGTACGACGACGTGATTCCCGCGCGTGCCGGCGTCGCGGTCGGCGATCTCTCGCGTCCTGGCAATCAGACCATCGCGATCGCGCAGCAGTGGATCGCTGCGCATCGTGCGCAACCGTTCTTCTACTTCGTCCACCTCTTCGAGCCGCACTCGCCCTACGAGCCGATCGAGCCGTTCAAGTCCCGCTACTCGAGCGCGTACGACGGCGAGATCGCGACGGCGGACTCATATGCCGGCGCATTCTTCGACTGGCTCAAGCAGCAGAAGATCTACGACGACGCGCTGATCGTCGTTCTCTCCGATCACGGCGAGGGTCTCGGCGATCACGGCGAGCAGGAGCACGGCGTTCTTCTCTACCGCGAGACGCTCCATGTCCCGCTCCTGATCAAACTTCCGCACTCGCAGAACGCCGGCGCGAGCGTGCGCGAGCCGGTGCAGCTGATCGACGTCGCGCCGACGATCCTCGCCGCGGTCGGGTCGGCGGTCCCGAAGACGATGACCGGCACATCGCTCCTCGGCACCCTCCCTCCCGCGCGCTCGATCTACAGCGAGACGTTCCTCCCGCGCATTCACCTCGGCTGGAGCGAGCTGCGGTCGCTGGTGAACGACCGTTTTCACTACATCGACGCGCCGCGGCCGGAGCTGTACGACGTCGTCAGCGATCCCGGCGAGAAGACGAGCGTCGTCGATCAGCAGCGCCGCGCGTTCACTCAGCTGCGGGCCGAGATGCAGCCTTATCGAACCGCGGCTGCCGCTCCGTCGAAGGTCGACCCGGAGGAGGCTGCGCGCCTCGCTGCCCTCGGGTACATCGGCAGCGTCCGGACGCAGAGCGCTACCGGTCCGCTCCCGAATCCCGTCGATCACATCGGCGAGCTCGAACGGATGAAGGAGGCGACGCGGCTCGAACAGAACAACGACGTCGCGGGCGCGCTCGCCATTTACCGGTCGCTCACCGCCGCGAATGGCCGCTTCACGGACGCATGGCTTCGGGAAGCCGCCGCCTATGAAGCACTCGGCGATTTTCCGAAGGCGATCGAGACGTACAAGCAGGCGATCGAGGTCGCGCCTGAGCTGGCGGACGGCATCGCGATCTCGATCGCGAACGTCCAGTTCAAGACGGGCGACCTCGCGGGCGCCGAGGCGCATGCACGACTGGCGATGAACCGCTCGCCCGGCGCGGCGCACATGGTGCTGGCGCACGTGGCGCTCTCGCGTCACGACCTGGCGACGGCGGAGAAGGAAGCGAGCGCCTCGATGGAGGACAACTCGCACGTCCGCGATGGCGCCGTCGTGCTCGCGCAAGTGCTCGCGGCGAGCGGCCGTTTCGACCAGGCGCTGCGAACCATCGAAGGCGTCCCACGCGACGCTTCGCCTGTCGAGAACCTCGACGCGACGCGCGGGGACGTCCTGGCGCGGATGCAGCGGAACGCCGAGGCGGAGCAGGCGTTTCGGAGCGAGCTCCGGAACTTCCCGCACAACCTCGACGCCTATACGAAATACGCGATTCTGCTGACGACCATCGGACGCATCCCGGACGCGCGCGCCACGCTCGACAGGATGCAACGAGCCAACCCCGGAGCCGCGGCGCCGCGCGCTGCGGCGAGCACGCGGAAGCTGCTGGGCATCTGACGCTACAGCCGGGCGCCGAACGATACGCGCAGCGCACGCCGCGCGCCGACCGGATCGTCGTTGAAGGTCAGCCGGTTGTCGAACAGGTTCATGAGGTCGAGCTTCGCGAACGGTTCCACCTTGAAACGCGCGAAGCGGTATTGCAGCGCAAGATCGGTGGCGAGGCCGCCGCGGTAGCGTTCGAGTAGCGCGAGTGTGAAGTGCTGCTCCAGCGCGGGCGGAGTCCCGGTCAGCCACGCGACGCCGGACGACTGGCGGTGTGCGAGCGATGCACTGCCGCCCGCGCCGAGGAAGAGGTAGTCGGCGCGGAACTCGCCTTCGAGCGCGTGGTAGGTCAGGCCGGAGTCGTAGTTGCGGCGGACGAGCGCAATGCGTGAGAAGCCGCTCGTGAGAACCCGCTGGGAGTAAGTCAGCGTCTCCTCGCGGCCGATGTCGAAATCGCCCGCGTAGCGTGCGTACGTCGCCGCGAGGCGCGCGCGGCCGTCGCCGGCGAGGTCGTACGCGACGCCGGCGCGGCGGCTCGTGCCGAGGTTCTCGTCGTAACGCCCGCTCGCGGTGAGCACCCACCGGGCGCCGTCGCTCCAACTGTCGCCCGCGAAGACCGATTTCGCGTCGTTGTAGCGCTCCGCGCCGGCCGCGAAGGCGTGATCGCCGAACTGCGTCGGGATGAGGGAGTGAATGGAGAGCGACTGGTGGTCTTCGCGCTCGCCGTCCACGCGCGACGTGTCCGCATGCGCGGAGATCATCGCGCGGTGCGAGACCATGACCGTCGCGTCACCGGCCGAGCGCGACTCGTCGGGATCGGGGGCGCGAAGGACGCTGCCGGAGAGCGTGGTTCGCGACCCGGGACTCGCGGTCAGCTTGAACATTCCCGAGCGCTCGTCGGGCGCCGTTTCGCCCGCGAGGAAGTACCAAAGCGCGTCGCGGACGAGTTTTCCGCCGACTGTCGCTTCCGTTCGCGAGTCGATGCCCTGCGTCAGCGTCTCCCGGACCGACGCCGTCATCTCGTTGCTGCCGGAACGCGTCGTCGCGATGATGACGCCGCCGCTGAAGTGGCCGTAGTCGGGCGAGGTCGTCGTCTCGATGACCGCCGCGTCGCCGATCGCCTCTTCGATCTCGACGTTCGCACCGCGGTTGCGCTGCAACACGCCGTCGACGATGTAGACGTTGCCGGCCGAGCCGCGGATCGCGCCGCCGAGGGTGCCGGGAGCGAGCATGAGGCGCGCCGTGAGGTCGCGCGATATCGGAAGGTCGTCGACGATGGCGGGATCGAGCGACGTAGCGAGCTGCGTCCGCTCGAGGATCGATCGCGTGATCGTCGTCATCGTGACCGATTCGCCCTCCTCGCTCGGCTGGAGCTCGGCGTCGACGCGCACCGTCTCGCCGATCCTCACCTCGGCTTTCCGCGTCACCGTCTGCGTCCCGTTGTGCGCGAAGGTGATGCGGTACGTGCCCGCCGGCAGGAGCGCGGCCCAGTACGTGCCGCGCGTGGTCGTGCGTGTCGCGCGGGTGTTCTGGAGCACGTCGGAGTCGATCGTCACCGCCGCGGATGCGAGCGGCTTCCCGTTCGAGGTGACACGGCCGACGATCGTCGACGCGCCCTGCGCGAAGAGGCGCGTGGCGACAAAAACCATGACGAGCAGCCGGACGGCCTTCATGCGCGGTGGTTTTTACAGCAAAAGCGAATCCCGGCGCGCAAAATAGGGATGTGCGATTCCCAATCGCGCTTGCCAGCCTCCTTTTCTTCGCCCAGGACCTTCGTTTCCACGAGAAGATCGAGGTGCGGCTGATCGAGGTAAACGCGGTTGTGACCGATCGCGAGGGGCATCGCGTCCATGGGCTGACCGCGGACGACTTCGAGGTCTACGAAGGCCGCGCGAAGCAGGCGATCACGAACTTCACGGAGTATGGCGCGTCGCCGGAGGCTTCGAGTGCTGCTGCGCCCGCAGTGCCCGAGGCAACGCGAACGGCTTTGCATGCTCGCGAGCCGCATTCCATCCTTCTCCTCGTCGACTCGCTTCCCCGAACCGACTTCGTGCGCCAGAAGACATTCCAGCAGGTCGAGGATCTTCTTGCAAAGATCTCGCGCAGCGGCGACCACGTGTCGATCGTCTACTGGGACCCGACGTATCAGCGCGCGAGCATCGTTGCGGAATCGGCGGACGCCAAAGAGGTCATGGCCGCGTTCCGCGACTTCGGCACGCAAGTGAAGCCCGACACGGGCTCCTGGAATGAAGCGACGAGCGCGGCCGCCGACGTTCGCGCGTATGCCACGGTGGAACGCGGAGCTGCCGGGCGATCTCCGATGAATTTCGGTGCACAGCG
>DASXIH010000562.1:0-4926 GCA_036498125.1 Thermoanaerobaculia bacterium | reverse complement strand
TCGGGCGGCTACATCGTCATCAACCAGACCGAGGCGCTCGTCGCGATCGACGTCAACACGGGGAAGTACGTGGGCAAGAAGAATCTCGAGGAGACGGTCTTCCGGACGAACCTCGAGGCGGCGAAAGAAATCGTCCGGCAGATTCGTCTGCGCGATCTCGGCGGGATCATCGTTCTCGACTTCATCGACATGGAGGATCCGGAGAATCGCGCGCGGCTCTTCGAGGCGCTGGAGAACGAGATCAAGAAGGATCGTTCGAAGACGAAGATCCTCCAGATCTCCGAATTCGGCCTGATCGAGATGACGCGCAAGCGCGTGCGCCAGTCGCTCGAGCGATCGCTGACACAGGCGTGTCCGTACTGCGGCGGAGCGGGGCGGATCAAGTCGAACACCACGATCGCTCTCGAGATCTGGCGCGAGCTGATGAAGGTGCGCGACTTCCACGAAGGGCAGGACGTCATCGTGCGCGTGAACCCGATCGTCTACACGACGCTGCACGCCGGCGACCCGATCTTCGAGGAGCTGGAGCGCTCCCTCGGCATTCACCTCGTCTTCAAGCCGGACGAGGCGCTGCATCACGAGCAGTTCGACGTGATGCGGATATGAGAAAAGCGCTCCTCGCCGTCGCCGCTGTCTACACCGCGGCGCATCTCTACTTCTCCGGCATCCGACAACCGCTCGCCAACTTCTACGGCGACTTCCTCGCCAGCTTTCCTTCGTGGCGTCTCAGTGTCCTGTTCGGCCGTCTCGATCTGTACAAAGGCAGCCTGGCCGAGGAGTGGGCGCTGAAATTCGGCGGGACCCATCCCCTCTGGCACTACGGACCGGTCGAGCACCTCGTCACGCTTCCGCTCTTTGCGTTCGCCAGTCTGCGCTCCGCGTACGTCGCCTGGCTGATCGCGAACTACGTCTTCCTGATCGCGATCATCGTTCTGGCCGTGACGATCTTCGAACATCGGGCGCTCGCGATCCTCGCGATCCTGAACTACGGTCCGTTGTTCGAAGCGCTGACGCAGCGAACGATCGAGTTGTTCGAATTGCTCCTTCTGTTCATCGCGTTCGCGCTCCGGCGGCGGAAGATCGGGTCCGGCGTTGCGATGGGGTTCGCCGCGATGACGAAGTTCCTGCCGCTGATCTTTGTCCCGTATTTCGCGCTGAAAAGGCGGGTGGGAAGTGTGCTGATCACGATCGCGCTGATCGCGATCGCGACGCAGCTCGTCTTCGACTGGCGCTACAGCGGCACCGTCGTCCAGTTGCGCGCGGGCGGCATGATCGAGAGCGTGCTCGATCAGAGTCTCGCGGGGTTTATGCGGCGCCTCGGAGCGTCTGAAGTGATCGCGCGCATCGCGATCGTCATCGCGCTTGCGTTGCTCTCCTGGCTCTTCTTCCGGGCGCGCAACATCTCATCGATCGAAGATCTGGAGTGGAGCACGTTGATCGTCGCGATGGTTCTGCTCCCGCCGCACAACGAGCAGTACTACTTCGTGTTGCTGCTCTTCCCGTATCTCGCGCTCGCCGCGCGGGAGCTGGGACGTTCGCAGAAATGGTGGCTGGGCGTCTCGTTCGTGCTCACCGGTACCCTGATCCCGCTCTCGGTCGTGAGTCGTCTCACCGGCACGAACGTGTTTTCAGCCTATCTTGCCCTCGGAATTCCCTTCCTGGGAGCGGCGATTCTGGCCGCTCTTTGCGTCTCCGGCATGTCGTATGCAATTTTGAGGGGCTGAGCAGCGGCAAATGTCCCTCGACGACACATTCACCCACCTCGCCTCGTTTCTGAACAGCCTCGACGCCGAGGGAGAGCAGAAGTTCGAGCTGTCGCACTCTCTCGTGATCATCTGCCCCGATTGCGGCAAGAACATCGCGTTTCGCGGGCGATGCCCGAAGTGCGGCGGCAACAGCTGGATCCCGGCCGGTCACACCGGTGGCATCTTCGAGCAGATGAAAGCGAAGCGGTGGCGCACCATCGCCAACGCGCCGGTCGAATTCGCGACCGACGGTCACGATGAGATCGACGAAGAAGAGCCGCAGCCGAGCCGTTCCACCAAGCGCGCCGAAATGGAATCGCGCGCGGAACAGCGCTAGCTGTCGAGACCTTCGCGCAGGTACTCGTCGTCCATGAACTGACGGAAGAGCTCTTCGTACTCACGTGAGGTGCGCGCGGGCGGCTTGCGCATCGTCGCGATGCGGCGCCGGACGTTCTCCTCGCGCTCTTCTTCGCGGCGGAACTCGTCGGCCATCGCGGAGGCGATGGCCTGGTGCACCGCCTCGCGGTCTTTCAGCAGCGTGACCGAGCGCGTGCGGACCATTGCGTCGAGCAAGTCCCGCGAGAGCTGGTTGATCCGTTCGCGCGAGACTTTTCGCATGGCTAAATTGTAACTAGTGAACGGGCTCTTCTGTCGAAGGAGCTTCATCGCCATCCTCCGGCTGCTCCTTTTCGACGACCTTGACCGCCGCGACGACCCGGTCTCCCTCGTCCAGCTTGACCACCCGAACCCCGTGGATGTTCCGCCCCTTCGGCAGCACCGAAGACACCGGCATGCGGAGCATCATCCCCTGCTCGCTGATGATCAGAAGCTGGTCTTCGTCGAAGACGACGGCCATTCCGGCGACCTTGCCGTAACGCTCCGTCTTGATGTCGATGACCCCGTACCCGCCGCGGTGCTTGGTCGGATACGCCGCCACCGGCGTCTTCTTCCCGAAGCCGCCCTCGGTCACCGTGAAGATGTAGCCGCGCGAATCGCCGGCCACTTCTACGACGTTCTCGTCAGCCTCGGTGTCCTCCGCGCTCTCGTCGATGACACCCGCCGGGAGCACGTCCATCTCGACCACGTGATCGTCTTCGCGCAGCCCGACGGCGCGGACGCCCGCGGCGCCGCGTCCCATCGGCCGCACCTCGCCCTCGTTGAACCGGATGACACGGCCGCCGGCCTTGCCGACGAAGATGTCGGAGTTCCCGTCTGAGAGGCGGACGGCGTAGAGATCGTCGCCTTCGCCGATGTCGATCGCGATGATCCCGCTCGTCCGGATGTTCGAGAAGGCCGAGAGCTCGGTCTTCTTGATCTTCCCGGCGCGCGTCGCCATCACGACGTACTTTCCTTCTGTGAAGTCGCGCGTCGTCAGGAGGGCGCGGACGCTCTCTCCCTGTTCGACCGTCAGCAGATTCACGATCGCCTTGCCGCGCGCGTTCGACGCGACCTCGGGGATCTGATGGACCTTCAGCCAGTACATCCGGCCGCGGTCGGTGAAGACGAGGACGTACGCGTGCGTCGACGCCACGAAGAGGTGCTCGACGATGTCCTCTTCCTTCGTCTGCATGCCGATACGGCCTTTGCCGCCGCGGCGCTGCGAACGGTAGAGCGAGAGCGGCGAGCGCTTGATGTAGCCGCCGCGCGACACGGTGATCACCATGTCTTCGTCGGCGATCATGTCCTCGATCGAGATCTCGTGCGCCTCGGGGATGATCTCCGTGCGGCGCGCGTCGCCGTACTGTTCTTTGATCGCGCGCAGTTCAGAGCTGATGATGCCGAGGACCAGAGATTCGCTGCCGAGAATCTCCTTCAGGCGCGCGATCGTCGCGAGAATCTCGTTGTACTCCTGCACGATCTTCTCGCGCTCGAGACCCGTGAGGCGCTGCAGGCGCATGTCGAGGATGGCGCGCGACTGGATGTCGGTGAACTCGAAGCGGCCGATCAGGTCGTTGCGCGCTTCATCCGGCGTCCGGCTGCGGCGGATCAGCGTGATGATCTCGTCGAGGTGGTCGAGCGCTTTGACGAGCCCTTCGAGGATGTGGGCGCGTTCTTCCGCCTTGCGCAGATCGAAGCGCGTCCGGCGGACGACGATCTCTTTCCGATGCTCGACGAAATGCCGGAGCATCGTGGCGAGATCCATCACTTCCGGCTTGTTGTTGACGATCGACAGGAAAATGATCCCGAACGTCGTCTGCATCTGCGTGTTGCGATAGAGGTTGTTGAGGACGACCTCGGGCACCTCGCCGCGCTTCAACTCGATGACGACGCGGATCCCTTCGCGGTCCGACTCGTCGCGGAGGTCGCTGATCCCTTCGATCCGCTTGTCCTTGACCAGCTCCGCGATCTTCTCGAGCAGGCGCGCCTTGTTCGTCATGTACGGGATCTCCGTCACGACGATCTGCTGGCGATCGGCCTTCTTCTGCGTCTCGATCCCGGCACGGGCGCGGAGCTGAATGAGTCCGCGTCCGGTCTCGTAGGCTTTTCGGATTCCGTCCAGCCCGTGAATGAAGCCGCCCGTTGGAAAATCAGGACCGGGAAGGGCCGTCATGAGGTCCACCCACGTCACCTTCGGGTTCTCGATCATCATCAGGCAGGCGTCGATGACCTCGCCGAGGTTGTGCGGCGGGATGTTCGTGGCCATGCCGACGGCGATCCCGGTCGATCCGTTCACGAGGAGGTTCGGGTACTTCGCGGGGAGGACGGTCGGCTCGCTGAGCGATCCGTCGTAGTTCGGCGTCCAGTCGACGGTCTCTTTGTCGATGTCGTCGCGCATCAGCTCTTCGGCGAGCCTGGTCAGGCGCACCTCGGTGTAGCGCATCGCTGCAGGCGGATCGTCGTCGAGCGAGCCGAAGTTGCCCTGGCCGTCGACCAACTCGTAGCGCATGGAGAAATCCTGCGCCATGCGAACGACGGCGTCGTAGATCGCGCTGTCGCCGTGCGGATGGAACTTACCCATCACGTCGCCGACGATGCGGGCCGACTTCTTGTACGCCTTCCCCGCCGTGTTCCCCTGCTCGTACATGCCGTAGAGGATGCGGCGGTACACCGGCTTGAGGCCGTCGCGGACATCGGGCAGCGCGCGGCCGATGATGACCGACATCGCATAGTCGAGATACGACCTGCGCATCTCGTCTTCGATGTTGACGGGGACGCGTTGCTCGTTGCTCTGAGGTGGGAG
>DASXIH010000561.1:0-3157 GCA_036498125.1 Thermoanaerobaculia bacterium | reverse complement strand
CGCGCAGTGCTTTGGTGAAGTCTCACGATGCGGCAACCGAAATCAAACGCACGCTCACGAATATCAGTTCTGCCTTCTGCCTTTTGCATTCTGCATTTCTCCAACCCTTCATTCTTCATTCGACATTCGTCATTCAATCCTTTCTCTACCCCCCGTAGCTCAGTCATACCTCCCCTCCACCATCCACCCCCCATCGCAATACATCCTGTAGACCTCTCCTCCCTCCAACTGCACGTCCCAGTACTCGCGGACATTCGGCGCCGAGCGCCACCATCCTTCTTCGATCTGCCAGGGGCCGGAGGTCGATCGGACGGGGCCGTTGGCTTCGGAGGCGCTGCGGATCTCGGTGATGGTCTCGTTCTCTGTAATCACCTCCACCGGAATCGGTGGGCGGAAGACGCGGACGGCGGCGCAGGGGCGGGCCGGCTTCGGCTCGGGCGTGAGGGTGGGTGGCGGAGGGGGAGAGAACGTGGCCATGGCGAAGCGGTCGGGCAGGTGGCCGTCGACCGTTTGCGGCGCGCCGACGCGGTCTTCGCCGAGGAGCGACATGAGGCGGGCGATGGCGGTGGCGAGTTTTTCGGGGGAGACGGCGGTGGGGCCGAAGAGCGAGAGCTGGGCGCGGCGGGGGCGGTCGGGATGGGCGACGAGCGAGAAGCCGACGACCGGAGCGCCGGGAGGAGTCTTCTCGAGGTCGAGATGCAACAGCGTCAGCATCGTCTTCACGTCGCGCGTCGGCGCGGGAAGCTCGATGGCGCGCGAGTGAAAGCCGTCGGGGTCGAGGAGGAGCGTCAGCTCCAGGCGGCGGCAGGCGAAGCCCTGGACCTCCATCCGCTTCGTGAGGCGGTCGAGCGCGGAGCTCGCGATGAAGAGGAACGCTTCGAGCGCCACGAGCGGCCACTCCAGCTCCATCCCTTCGCGGAACTCGGGCGGGAGCGCGCGCGGAATCAGCGGACGCGGGTCGATGCCGCGCGCGGCGTAATGCAACTCGCGTCCGAGCTCGCCGAGGCGCGCGGCGACTTCCGATTCCGGCAGGCTGGCGAAGTCGCCGATCGACGCGAGGCCCCACCGCGCGATCGTCGTCGCCGCATCGACCTCCGGCGAGAGGCGCTCGATGGGGAGCGGCGCCAGGAACTCGATCTCCTTGCCGGGATCGACGATCGTCGGCGACTGCGGCAGCTCGGCGGCGACACGTGCGGCGAGCTTGCTCGCGGCGATGCCGCAACGCGCGGGAAGCGACATCGCGTCGGCCGTGCGGATCGCGGAGGTGGCGATCTCGCGCTCGTTCGGGAAGTGGCGTTCGAGGCCGCTGACGTCGAAGAAAACGAGGCCGCCGCCGGCGTCCTCGATGCGCGGCGAGAACGTCTCGGCGACTTCGAGCAGCGCCTCCTGCGCCGTCCGCTCGCACTCGCGGTCGCGCGTCCGCGCGATCAGCTTCGGGACGAGCGATCGCGCCTGCGCCAGCGACTGTCCCGGCCGGACGCCTTTCACCCGCGCGCGCCGCGTCGCCGCGACGATGTGCCCGTTGTTCGCGGCCCCTTCGACGATCGCCACCGCATCGCTTTTCAAATCCGGCTCGCTGCGCAGCCGCGCCGCGAGCGGGAAGAGCGGAACGTAGAGGCACGCTAGGCGAGGCATGATTGCCCCTGTGAAGAAATCCAGCCGCGGAGCGGCGTGATATCAGTTGCCCGGCGCGTAAGCGCCGGGAATACGAGCGTCGTTTCATATGAGCCGCGGAGCGGCGACATCCATGTCGACGAGATGTCGCCGCTCCGCGGCTGACTCGACTTCCGGTCTTCGTTTTCCCAAGGCTGACGCCTTGGGCTACCGATATCACGCCGCTCCGCGGCTGAAACGGGTTCGATCAAAGCTTTACCGGTTCACAGCCTCGACGGTCGGGAAAAAGAGCGCTCCGTGAGTTCCCGGCTTCTGATGCCGGTGCTTCTCGAGCGTCAGCGACACTTCGATTCCGGCGAGGATGCGGGGGGACTTGCCGCCGCCGAGCCACTTCGGGCGGGCGCGGCGGGCGGCGACGTGGGCCTCGCTCGCGGTACCGGTGAGCGGGTACGGCGTCGCGATCATCATCACTGTCCCATGCGCCTCGGCGGCGCGGGCGAGGCGTACCCACGCGGCGTCGGAGACGCGGCGGCCGCGAATGGGATGCGATCCGGCGTCGAGGATCACGGTCTGGAAGCCGGCGGCGGCGATCATTTCGACGCTCATGACCGCCTGCTTCATCGTGTGCGGGCGGATCCAGAGCATGCGCCGGAGGTCGATGCCGGTCATCTCGCCGATCTGCGGATCGAAGTGATCGCCGAGGTCGATGAGCGCCGCCGCCTTGCCGAGGGACGTCGAAGCGGCGAGGGCCGACATGACGATCGAGAAGCGGCCGGCGGTACGGCGCCCCGTCAGCTCGACGACTTTCCCGCGCGGGAGGCCGCCGCCGAGGAGGGCGTCGAAGGGGGCGAGGGTGGTGGCGAGGAGCTCGTCGCGCCGCTTCGTTTCGAGCGCGCGGATCAGCTCGGCCGCATTCGTGACTTTGCCGCCGAGGAGCGCGCGGATGTCGCGGACCTCGTCGCGCTCGCCGGGGAGGAGGGGCGGCGGGGGCGGTACGAGCCTCGGGCGCTCTACAGGTTGTGGAATCGGCGTCGTTTCGGTCCCTTTTCGCGCCTTTTCGGGTCCAAAAAGCGGTAAAGAGACGTCGAGACGGTGAGCCGGAGCAGCCATTGGAGAGTCGCTACGGTCGCAACTGTACGGCGGTAATCAGGCGGTATCAAGTGCGACGTTCGTGCCCCTCGGAGAAATGCGCGGCAGCCTCGGAAAAGCTACTTATGGTGGAAGCGTGGGTCGTTTCGAAGGGCTGGGATCTCGCTCCACGCCCGAGAGAACATCCAGGCGAACGGTACAATTGACGGAAGGAGGGGTTTCATGTCGTCCATGAAAAAAGCTGTTTTCTGATGTCCGCCCCGGTCGCATTCGGCGCCGCTAAATTGCAGAGCGTCTATTCAACAACTTTTGCTGCGCCGGGATCACGTACTTCGGGTCCGTCAATCTGACCGAAGCGGCGGGACACGGGGGCGCCGTCGTCACGCTCACGTCGTCCAATACCGGTGCGATGACTTGTCCCGCGAGCGTCACGGTGCTCGAGGGGAGTACTTAC
>DASXIH010000560.1:0-1935 GCA_036498125.1 Thermoanaerobaculia bacterium | reverse complement strand
TTGCCGAGTTGCAACGCGATGCCGCGCTTCTCGAACGCCTTGCGCAGCTCCTTCGCTGCGTCGGCGTCCTCCTGGGGGATCAGCGTGTCGAGCATCTCGACGATCGTCACTTCGGACCCGAACCGGTTGAGGATCGACGCGAACTCACAGCCGATGATGCCGCCGCCGAGGATCACGAGCCGCTTCGGCACTTCGGTCTGTGCGAGCAGGCCGGTGGAGTCGACGCAGAGGTCGGACTCGAGCCCCGGGATCGGCGGGCGGAGCGGGAAGCTGCCGGTGGCGATGATCGCCTGCTTGAAGGTGATGTCCTCGCCGCCTTCGACCGCGATCGTGTTCGCGTCCTTGAACTTGCCGGTTCCCTTGACCCACTCGACACCATTCGCCTTGAAGAGGCTGGCGACGCCCGACGTCATCTGGTTGACGACGCCGCGCTTCCACTCGTTCGCTGCGGGGAAGTCGAGCTGAGTGCCGTCGACCTTGATTCCGAGCTTCGCGAAGTTCTCGTTGGCCTGGTGCAGGAAGTGGGCTGTCTGCACCCATGCTTTCGTCGGGATGCAACCCACGCGCAGGCAGGTGCCGCCGAGTTCCGGTTCCTTTTCGATGCAGACGACCTTCGCGCCCAGCTGGGCTGCGCGGATCGCTGCGGTGTAGCCACCCGGGCCGCCGCCCAGGACTGCGATGTCGAATTCCATGACGGCGATGCTAGCGGGGTGACTTAGGTCGTCGCCGTGATGAACCAGACCGACGAATCGAGGATCACGCCGTCCGCGGTCTCGTACGGCGCGAGTGCCTCGCGGAGCAGTGCTTCGAGGTGCGGGCGCATCGCCTCGCCGCCCTCCCCCGCGAAGCGGAGAGCTTCGCCGGCTGGGCCGAGCGCGAGGTTCAGCTCGATCGTCCGTTCGACGTCACTGCCCATGAAGAACGGCATGTCGAAGCGCTGGAACGCGATCTCTTTGAAGCCGGCGGTGCGGAGCTGCATGCTGACGGTGTCGGCGTTCGCCATCGAGAACGGCCCCGGCCCACAATGCGCTTCGTCGATGTCCTCTTCCGGCTCGGGGAGGAGCGGCTTTACGACCTGCTCCGCAACATAGAGCCAGGGATTTTCCTCGCGGCGACGCCACACGACGAGGCACAGGCGGCCACCGTCGACGAGCGCGCTCCGAACATTGCGCATCGCCGCGACCGGGTTGGCGAAGAACATCGTTCCGAAGCGGGCGAAGGCGTAGTCGAACTGCTCTTCGAAGGCGGTCGCTTGAACATCCATCACCTCGTAGCGGACGTTCGGCAGAGTCGCCTCGGCGCGCGCGAGCTCGATGAAGCGCGGCGCGATGTCGACACCGAGCGCCGAGCCGGTCGGCACGACCAGCGCAGCAAGCTGGGCTGTGCTGTCACCAAAGCCGCAGCCGATGTCGACGACGCGGTCACCTGCGGCAGGCGGGAATCGCTTCATCGCCTCGATCCCGAACTGCCCGAGTCCCGCGATGATTTGCTCGCGGAACTGCAGGAAGCGGTCGAACAGCACGCCGTCCCAGGCGCGCTGCGACTCCTCATTCTCGGGAAGGACCGTCCCCACGTCGGTCATCTGCCGAATCGTACGACGATCTTCCCGAACTTCCCAGGTGCGGCAAACAATTTGTAGGCCTCCTGGACGTCGTCAAGCGGGAAAGCCGCCTGAACCGGCACTCGAAACCGCTCCAAATCGAGGGTCGCCAGACGATGGATGACCTTCACCTTCTCGTCGGCGCTGCGCGGGCGAAGGGTTGACGAGGAGATGCGGCCGCGCGTCCGCATCAGGCGGCCGAAGTCGATCTGCGCGCGCGAGCCGGCGCCCATCCCGATCACCACGATCCTGCCGCGCAGCGCGAGGCGTTCGAGATTTCTGGAGAGGTTGTCGCCGCCGACGAGCTCGAGGATCACGTCGTACTCGCCGTCGAC
>DASXIH010000559.1:0-7795 GCA_036498125.1 Thermoanaerobaculia bacterium | reverse complement strand
ACGTCCGGATCCTGTCGCAGGGCGCTTCTGAGCGCCTGCGCGAACGAACGCGTGTCGACCGAGACTTCGCGCTGGTTGATGATCGACCGCTGATCGCGATGGAGGAACTCGATCGGGTCCTCGACCGTCATGATGTGCTCGGTGCGGTGCGCGTTGATGTAGTCGAGCATCGCCGCAAGCGTGGTCGATTTGCCCGAACCGGTGGTGCCGGTGCAGAGGATCAGCCCGCGCCGCTCCTCGGCGATCTTCTCGAGCACGGCCGGAAGCATGAGCTCCCGGATGGAAAGGATCTTCACCGGGATGACGCGAAGGACCATGCCGACCGTGCCGCGCTGCTGGAAGATGTTGCAGCGGAAGCGGCCGAGGCCGGGGACGGAGTACGCGATGTCGATCTCGTAGTTGTTCTTGAACTTTTCTTTCTGGCGCGACGACATGATCGAGAACGCCATCGCGATGGTGTCTTCCTGCATGAGGCGCTTGAGCTCGACGAGCGGAACGAGCTCGCCGTCGACGCGGATGACGGGATGCGAACCGACTTTGATGTGAAGGTCGGACGCGCGGCGCTCAGCGGCAATCTTCAGCAAGTCATTGATATGCAAGGGTCACCTTCTTTTGCGGAGGATCGTAATAATACGTGAACCCTGACGGAACGGCGAGAAGTCCCGTATCGTTAGTCGTGATTCGTTACTCGCTGCTCGTCCTCGCTTTCGTTGCCTCTGCCGCGGCGCAACAGCTGCAGTTCGGACCGGCGGCGCGCGTTGCCCCGTTCAGCACCGGCACGCCGGGCGGCGACTACCAGGGAGTGGTCGCGCCGCGCGTGAACGGGTTTGCCGTCTACTGGTCGCACGGCGGCGAATTGTGGAGTGAGTCCGTCACCGGTTCCACTCCGCGGCCCGATCTCTCGACCGCCCAGTCGCTCGGCGTTTTCCCCGATGCGTACGCGGAGACGGTGAATGGGCCGATCGTTCTCGAATCCGACGGCGTCTCCACGTCCGTGCACCTGCTCAATACTCCGTCTCCGACGGTCATTCACGGGATTCCGGACGGGATCGAGTGCAACTCGACGCGGTGCCTCGTCAGCGTCGACAACGGCAACACCCTGGCCGTCGTCGATACGAATGCACAGCTCGTGAAGCTCCTCCCTTTCGCGTTAGTCGGAGGCTACCGTGTGGCGTGGGCGACCGATCCGAACGGTTTTCTGTTTCTGCGGACGGCCGCTCTCGAGAACCGCGCGATCAGTATCGACAACAGCGGAGGCGTCCGGGCGGACGTGAAGATCGATCTGCTCCCCGCGGCCGCCGTGACTTTCAATGGCGACCGCTACGTCGTTTTCGATGGTTCGGGAGCGGGAGTCACGGCATTTACGATGACCGTCGACGGTCAATTCTCGTCGCCGAAGACCCTCTCCACCACACCGATGCTGCCAGCCGTGGTTGCGTGGAACGGGAGTGAGTACCTGCTCGCCGGCCCCCCGAATCTCGTCACCACCATTCCTGAATTCGTACCGCCGAACGAACTATCGGGGCTCCGGATCGCGCCAGACCTCACGCCGATCGGCACGCAGCCGTTCCAGATCGCACCGTCGGACGGCGCCAACTACCCGACGAGCATCGCGTGGAACGGCAACACGTTCTACGTCGTCTGGACGCACACGCTCGGCTCGCTGCTGACCCACGGAACGATCAGCTCGACCGTGGAAGGCGCCGCGGTCTCTGCGACGGGCGACGTGGTGACCCGCGACCTGCTGTCGTGGGGCTCGGTTCCGCAGACGTGGCCCCGCATCGCCCAGGGAGGGCAAACGATCATCGTCTGGTCCGAGCTCGACGTCCGGTCGGGGGCCGCAGCGCTTCACTACTCGAGAAACGGCCACGCATTCACGGTCGCCACCGGCTTTGCCATCGACGTAGTACCGCTCGGCGAAGACTATCTCGTCACCTGGACGGATGCGCGACGCACGCACGCGGCGATTCTCACGTCCGACCAGACATGGTCCGAGGTTCCTTTGCCGCCCTTCAGTGACGCGAATGTCGCTGCTGCCGCCAATCACGATCACTGGCTGCTCGCCGGCTCCGTGGGGTCAAACGTCATCACGGTCGTGGTCTCGCGCGACGGCACCGTGTCGCCGCCAAAGGTCATCGCGCAGCTGCCGTATGTCTACGGCCTCGCGTCAGACGGCGAACGTTTCTTCCTCGCCACCCAACAGAACTTCATCCTCGACGCCGCTGGGTCAACGATCGTCGAGAAACCGACAAACTTCGGGGCGTCGCAAGTCGACTTCGCCGGCGGCGTTTACGGAGCGCTCGGCGGCCTCGGAACTCTCGATCGTTACGACCGCGACGGAAACTACCTCGGTTCGACGAAGTACTCCGCCGGATACGCCGATCCGAGGCTGTCGCACATCGGATCGCGATTCGTGATCGTCGACGCCAACATCTACGAGCCGCGTGCGTCGATCGTCGGCGCCGACGGAACGGTCCTCGCGCGGGACGTGCCGGTGCCGGACGTCATGATTGCGAAGACCGACGCCACGACCTCGGCCGCCGTCGAGATGCGTTCCGTGACCGACACGTGGGGCCGCCCGACTCCGGCGCTCTTCGTCGAGACCGTCTCCATCCCCGACACCCCGCCGCACCGCGCGGTGAAACACTAGAATCCAGCGGTGCTCACGTACCGGAAAAGCGTCCCGGGCGGTCAACCGGACGACGCCGAGTTGCCGCTCGTCATCGTCATGCATGGCCGCGGGGCGGATGCGAACGATCTCGCCGACATCGCGCCATACCTCGACCACGGGTACCGCTTTCTCTTCCCCAACGCGCCGAAACCGTTCGACGTCTACCCCGGCATGTCGTTCGGCTTCACCTGGTTCGATGGCTGGCCGGCCGAGCCGGAGTCATTCCGCGAGTCGCGGGAGCTGGTGCTCGAGCTCCTCGACAAAGCGATCGCGGAGTACCCGACGCCGCCGGGCAAGGTCATCGTCTGCGGCTTCTCGCAAGGCGGCATGATGGCGCTCGACACCGGGTTCCGCACCGAGCAGCCGATCGCCGGCATCGTCTGCATGAGCGGCGCGATCCACGAAGAAGAATTGCCGCCGTTCAAGAAGGAGATCCCGGTGCTCGTCGTCCACGGAACGGCCGACGACAAGATTCCGGTGAACGACGCCCGCCGGACCCGCGCCGTTCTGGAAGAGCACGGTATCGACACGGAGTATCACGAGTTTGCGATGGGGCATCACGTAACAGACGAGTCGCTCCGTGTCGTGCGAGACTTCATGGCAGCCCGTTTGCTCTAAATCCGCCCAGACATGGCTCGGACCCCTTTACTCCTCGGCGCCCTCACACTCGTGGTGTCCCTTGCGGCAACGGACGCGCATGCCACGCTTCAGCGGGCAATCGGATTCGACGACAAGGTCGATCAGGCAGCCGCGATCGTCCTCGGCAAGGTGGTGCGCACGCACTCCCAGTGGGATCCGTCGCATCGCTGGATCCTCACCTACTCGACGTTCACCGTCGAACAGACGATGAAGGGGACGGCACCGGCGGAAGTGACCGTCGTGACGCCGGGCGGGACGGTCGGCAACGTGGTGCAGAGCACGATCGGTATCCGTCCGTTCCGTGAAGGCGACGAGAACGTCATCTTCATCAAGAACACCGCGGCCGGGCCGACGGTCCTCTACTTCGATCAAGGCGCATACGACGTGACGGACGACCACGGCGAGAAGATGGTCGCTCCGGTAGCAACCGACGCGGTGCACGTCGACACGCAGCGCGGCGCGATCGTCGAGCCGGAGCAGACGCGGACGCTGCGCGATTTCGCGCACGACGTGCGCGACTCCATCGTGCGGACGCGGGCAAATCAGATGCAGCTCGTGCGCGAGCGGCAACACAAGCAGCAGGACGCGTCGCTCATGGAGACGCTCGGGAAGTACAAGCTGCTCGTGGCGCTGGCGCTGATCGGAACGCTGCTCGCGACGTCGCACTTCTTCCGCCACCGCTGATCCGATGGCGAACGCGCGCGCCGCCCTCGAGAACGCCATCGACCGCGAGAACGTCGTCGCGGTTTACCAGCCGATTCACGACGTCGCAACCCGGCGCATGATCGCGGCCGAGGCGCTGATGCGGCAGCGGCGCGAATCGGGAGAGATCCGCGAGGCGTCGATCCTCACCAAAGCAGCGGAAAACGCACCGCGCGACGAGATGATCGATCTCGATGAGATCCTCCTCGAGCGCGCGTTCACCGGCTGGCGGCCGGACTTGCGGCTTCACGTCAATCTCTCGCCGCGCGAGTTCCAGCACGACGACGTCGTCGCCCGCGTACGCGGGGCGATCGAGACGGCGGGGATCGATCCGCATCGCATCACGCTGGAGGTCACGGAAACGTCGCACATCAACGACCTCGGCGATGCGGCGCGCGTGCTGCGCGAAATGAAAGCAATTGGCGTCGAGATCTGGCTCGACGATTTCGGCACGGGACACTCGACGATCGAACAGCTCTACCGCTTTCCCGTCGACGGGCTCAAGGTCCCCGCGGTCTTCGTAGCTGACCTCGACCGCAACCGTCGCAGCCGCGCGATCACGAAGTCGCTCATCGCCCTAGCGCACGATCTCGCGCTGCACGTGATCGCGGAAGGAGTCGAGCGCGAAGCGCAACTCGCCACCCTCGCCGATCTCGACTGCGATGCCGTGCAGGGATTTCTCTTCAGCCGGCCGGTGACACTGGAGGAACTGCTGGCCGTCAACCGTCATCCGTGATCCGGCATCCGTTACTCCCGAGCGCCGGAGGCGCTCGGCGAGGGGCGGCAGAGAACCGAGCGCGCATCTGCCGCCCCTGCCGGGGCGGCATTCCTGGATCGTCCGATAAACGGTGGCGGCGCTGCGCGCTCGCCACCGGCTACCGTCTACCGGCGCCTCCGGCGCCGGATGCCGATTACGGAGTCATGACCGGGCAATTCGCGTCCCGCCGCCGCTCCAAATCCTCGCGAACGTTCCGCTTGAAGTTTTCCTCGCCGCCTTTCGCAGTCTGTTCCGCGATGTAATCGGCGATATCGAGGTTCTCCAGCCGCATGCGGACGGGAACGAAAAGGCGGACCATCGCGCGCCCCGGAATCTGCACGTGATGCAGTCCGCCGCTGTACGCGAGGAGCATCCGCCCGTGCTGGATGGCGAGCATGACGTCGGCGACGCCGCCGCGGACGGTCATCGGGTTGCCGCTCAGATCGAGGCCGGTCTCGCGCTTCATCCGCCCCTCCGGCGCGATGACGACCATCGACTTCGGGTCGATCTTCTCGAGAACCTGGAACCACGTGTGGTCGCGCTCGCGCGTGATCGCAATGACGTGGTGCGCCACGAATTTGAAGATGAGTCCCACGAGCGGACGCCCGGTCGTCTTGTCGGCCGCCGGAATGACGCCATGAGCCGCGAGTCGCCAGATGAATCGATTCGGCACCCCGCCGAGGAAGACCGGCTCGAAGAGCGAGGTGTGGTTGAGGAACACCACGAGCCGGAGGTCTTTCCACGGATCCTTCGGATGCGGCTCGATGAAAGTCATGTCGTGCCGGTAGAAGATCTTGCTCAGGTACTTGAGCGTCGCGAGGAGGAGGAACACCGTGATCGACCGAAGCAGGCCCATGAGCGCGCGGAAGTATAAGGGCGAGTCCTCGGACTAGCTGCCGAGGAACTCCTTCGCGAACACCGGGCCCTTCCCCTCATCCTCGTGCTTGAAGAAGACGTACGCGTCGGTCCACGGCTGGCTCTCGACGCGTTTGCGCCAGTCGGCGATGGCGGTTCCGGGGTATTCGGTACGGCGGAGGCGGAGGTACCCCCAGGTCGCGGTGGAGTGAACGATGGAATCGGGATCGGCGACTTCGTCGGTGTCCGAGGCGCAGAGGGCGGCGTCGCGGTCGCGGAGGATGGAGTAGATCTCGTCGTCGAACCACGACTCGTGGCGGAACTCGAACGCGACGCGCTTGTCGCGCGGCAAGATCTGGATGAACTCACGGAGCTTCAGCGCGTCTTTGCGCGCGAACGGCGGGAGCTGAAAGAGAACGGGGCCGAGCTTGTTCCCGAGCGCTTCGGCGGCTTCGAAGAGGAGGCGGAGATCCTCTCCCGCTCCGACGAGCCGCTTCTGATGCGTGATCCGCTGCGGCGCCTTCAGGACGAACGTGAATCCGTCCGGTACTTCGGTCGCCCACTTCCCGAGCATCTTCGCCTCGGGCATCCGGTAGAACGTGTTGTTGATCTCCACCGAACCGAAGTGCTGCGCGTAGAACGACAGCATCTTCGTCGCCGGCAGGTCCTCCGGATAGAACGTCCCCTTCCATTCCTTGTAGCTGTAGCCGCTGGTCCCGACGATCAGTCTCATGAACTGAGAGCATAACGTGTAGGGTGCTTCCACTCCGCGCACGACCTCGGCCTCCACGTCGAAATGATCGAGACGGGCGGTTCGGGACCGACCGCCACGGTCGCGATGAGAGCCGCCGAACAGCCGCAGATCGCGCAGGTCACGTTCCGCCGCGGCAACGTCGCACAAGGCCGCTTCGCGCCCGACGGCAGCATCATCTACGGAGCGGCGTGGAACGACGAGCCCCTGCAGCTCTTCATCTCCCACCGCGGCATGCCGGAAGCGCGCGCCCTCGGCATCAACGGGTCGATCCACGCCGTCTCGCGCAACGGCGAGCTCGCGTCTCCCTCGGCCGCAGCAGCGAGATCGGTTTCCTGTCCTCGGGCACGCTGGCGCGCGTCGCGCTTGCCGGCGGCGTGCCGCGGCCGATCGCGAAAGACGTACACGAGGCCGACTGGTCGCCGGACGGGCGGCAGCTCGCGATCGCGCGGAGGTCCGAGCACGGATTCCAGATCGAATATCCCATCGGAAAACGCATCTACGAGTCGCCGTGGTGGATCAGCGACCTGCGGGTCTCGCCGGACGGCCGTGAGATCGCGTTCCTCGAGCACCCGTTCGCAGGCGACAACTTCGGCTCCGTGAAAGTCGTCGACCTTCACGGCCATGCCGAAACCCTGACGGGCGATCTCTACACAGCCTGGGGGCTGGCGTGGCATCCGCTGACCGGCGAGATCTGGTACAGCTGCGTGCCGACGCACGGCGTGGAGGGGCGGAACGTCTCCCTCTATGCCGTCTCGCGCGACCGCGAGTCGCGCGAAGTCTTCACCTCGCTCGGCGGCACGTTCCTCCACGACATCGCGGCGGATGGGACAGTCCTCGTCGCCCACCAGAGCCCGAGGCGCTACATCGTCGGACATATCGATGGTGAGGCGGTCGATCACGATCTGTCGTGGTTCGACTGGTCGTTCCCGCAACGTTTGTCGAGCGACGGCAAGACGCTGTTGTTCGAAGAACAGGGCATCGCGAACGGCGGGAAGAACACCTTCTACACGCGCGACACTCACGGCGGGCCGGCAGTGCGCCTCGAGGACGGACGCGCCCGCGACCTGTCGAGCGACGGCGAGCATGTCCTCGCGCTCTCGAACGACAAACCGGAGCGCGTCATGCTCGTCCCGACGGGCGCCGGCTCCATGCGCGACATCCCCGTACGCGGCGTCGACCACTTCCTGACCGCACGCTTCCTGCCGGGCGAGAAAGAGCTCCTGATCATCGGCTCGTCCGGCGACGAAGAAGCACGCATCTGGCGCGTTGGGGCCGAGGGAGGCGACGCGCAGGTACTGAGCGAAGCGGTCGGCGGGTCGTGGTTCTACCTCGCCGTCTCGCCCGACGGCCGTCACGTCGTCACGATCGACGCGAGCCAGGTGCCGTTCATCTGCTCGACCGACGGCACCACTCCGTC
>DASXIH010000558.1:0-3243 GCA_036498125.1 Thermoanaerobaculia bacterium | reverse complement strand
ACTCCTCCTGCGCTTCCAGCCTTCGCGCGTTCTCCGTCAGAACGAGGAGCCGCCGGCTGATTCCGGAGATGAACGCGATCGCGAGTCCGACCGCGAGGAGCAGGTTGAGCGTGACTCCGACTGCGACGATCGCGATCGTGCTTTGGTTCGACTTCGAAGCCTGCGCGTGCCGCAGCGCGGCGAGACGCTGCTCCTCGGCGACAAAGGCGTCCGCGGGAACGAGAAAGTTTTCCATCAGATGCTTGCCGGCCTCGGTCGCGACCCATCGGATCGACTCCGGCCGCCGGCCGTTCAGCACGAGGCCGGCGTTCGCATTCTGGAAGTCGACCACCGCGCCGGCCGACGTTGCCATCTGCTGGACCCGGCGTCTCTGCGCGGCGTTATCGGAGACCAGCCGGAAAAGGCCCGAGAGCGCCGGCGGCACGCTGCGTTGCGCCGCCCGGCAGTCGGCGAGAAAGTCGGTGTTCTCCGTGAGGACGTAGGCGCGGAGACTCGCCTGTGTCAGGAGCAACGACGTCTTCACGGAGTACGCGTCGTTGAGTACCTGTTGCGAGTGCAGCTCCCAGCCGTGCGCCTCGACCGCCTTCCGGCTGACGACGAGCAACGCCACGCCGAAGACGATCTGCGCCACGAAGGGAATGGCGACGAGGACCCCCCCTTTCTTCGCGATGGTGAGAGTGGCGAACGGACGACGGCTGACCACGGGCTGTCTCGAATCATGACATACGTCACGCCATCATTAAAGGGCCGCGATAACAATTGTTCGGTTTTAGGTTATTGCCACTGCAGCGCGGCGGCGACGTCTTTCGCCAGGCGCAGGGGGTCGAAGGGCTTGGCGATCATGGTGCGGACCCCGAGCTCGGTGAAACGGCGGCGGTCCGCCGCCTGCACTTTCGCGGTCAGGAAGATCACCGGGATGTCGCGGGTCGAGGGGTCGCTCTGCAGGTGGCGGAAGGTGGTCGGACCGTCCATCTCCGGCATCATGACGTCGAGCAGGATCGCGTCCGGCTGAAGCCGCGGCGCGATCCGGAGCGCTTCGGCCCCCGACCCCGCCATCGAGATCTCCCATCCCTCGGTCAGCTCCAGGCTCACGGACGCGATCTCCCGGATGTGGTCCTCGTCGTCGACCACCAGTATTTTCTTAGGCTGCACCCTGTACCTCCTCGCTTTCGGTCATGCTCTCCAGGAGCTCCACGACCCGCTGTTGAAACTCTTCCGGCGACACGCGGCTCTTGGTCATGAACTCCGTCGGGCCGAGCCGCAGCCGTTCCTGTTCGGACGGCGAGACCTCTTGCGCCGAGTAGACCGCCAGCGGCACGTGCGCGAATTTGGCCCGCCCCCGCAGCCACTGCACGACTTCGAAGCCGTCCATCTCCGGCAAGACCAGGTCGAGAACGATGATGTCCGGGACGGAGTCTTCGCATGCCGCGACGGCACCCCGCCCGCTCAGGACGTGCCGCGTCAGGAATCCCTTCGCCTCCAGCGAGGCGCTGATGACGCGCGCGAGGTCGTTGTCGTCTTCGACGATCAGCACGACCGGCCGGCTGCCCGCGCCCGCCGGCACCGCCTGCGGAGCCTCGACCACCGCCTCGGCGTGGAGCGGAATGCTGAAGAAGAAGGTGGTCCCCTTGCCCTCTTCGCTCTCGACCCAGATCCGGCCGCCATGCGCGGCGACGATGCTGCGGCAGATGGCGAGCCCGAGTCCGGTGCCCCCTTTCTCCCGCGAGTCGGAGGCGTCGACCTGTTTGAACCGCTCGAAGATGCTCTCGAGGTACTCCTTCGGGATGCCCCGCCCCTCGTCTTCGATGGCGAAGGTGTACATGCCGTCGCCGGCTGATCCGCTCAGGAGGATGGTGGTTCCGGAGGGGGAGAATTTGACGGCGTTGCTCAAGAGATTCGTCAGGGTCTGGATGATGCGGTCGTGGTCGGCCCACAGCGGCGCGTGCGACGGCGCGGCGAAGATGGTCACCCCGGCCCGCTCGCCGAAGTCCTGAATGCCTTCGACCGCTTCGATCATGAGGTCGGCGCTGTCGATGACGCCGCGATTCAGCTCGACGCGCCCCGAGTCGATCCGTTCGAGGTCGAGGATGTCGTTGATGAGACGCACGAGGCGATCGGTATTGACGACTGCGATGTCGAGCATCCGTTGCGCCCGCTGGTCGACGGCGCCCAGAAGGCCGCTGCCGAGGAGGCCGAGGGCGCCGCGGATCGACGTCAGCGGGGTCCGCAGCTCGTGGCTCACGGTGGAGACGAATTCGTCTTTCATCCGCTCCATTGCGAGACGCTCGCTGATGTCGCGGAAGGTGACGACCACGCCGTTGGCTTCGCCCCGCTCGTCGACGATGGTGCTGGAGGTGTACTCGATCGGCACCGCTCCGCCGTCGAAGCGGTTGAATTTCCCGCGGCCGGTCCGGACGGCCGGGGCGAGCTGCGCGCCGCAGACGCGGCAATCGTTATGCGGGCGCCCTCGGTCAGGGCAGGTCGCGGAATGGATGTGCGCGTGGAGGCTCCGGTCGACGAGGCTCATGCCCGCCGAGCCGAGGATCCGGGCGGCGGAAGGGTTCATGAAGGTGACGGTGCCGGCGACGTCGAGTCCGAAGATCCCCTCGGCGGCGGAGTCGAGGATCGCCTGGTTGCGCTCGACGACGACGCTCAGCTCCGCGGTGCGCTCGTAGACCTGGAGCTCCAGGTCGTTGCGGTGCCGGTCGATCTCGCCGAGCATCTGGTTGAAGGCGGCGATGAGGTCGCGGATCTCCGCCGGTGTCGACTCATGCGGCTCGCCGGCGCGCAACGCGTAGTTGTCGTCGCGCGTGACGGCGCGCGCGACGGCGGCGAGTCCGGCGATCGGACGCGAGACCACCTGCGGCAATTGCGACGAGAGAACGAACGCGATGGCCAGGGCGCCGGCGAGGATGATGCCGAGGATCACGACGAACTGCCGCAGGCGCATTTTCATCACATCGAGCGACGCCTCGATGTAGAGCGTCCCGATCTTCTCGCCGTCGTAGATGATGTCGGTGAAGACCGGGATGTCGCCGGCGCGCAAGCCCGCGGACAGGCTGCGGAGGGAGCGCGGCTTGAAGTCCCCCTGGCGCGCATAGGTGGCGAACGGCATGCCGGTGCGGTCGAACATGGCCGCTTCGACGACGCTCGGTTTGGCGCGCAGGGAGTTGAGGATCTCGCGCGCCGCGTCGTCATCGCGGGAGGTGAGAGGCGCCGTACTGTCGATGGCGATCACGCTGC
>DASXIH010000557.1:0-1697 GCA_036498125.1 Thermoanaerobaculia bacterium | reverse complement strand
TCTTCCGCCAACTCCTTCCAGGCTGGCGCAGCGTTGCCGGCCGCGGCCGCCGCGAGGCGGCTGCCGCCCGCGCCCAAGAGCAAGGCGGCAGCACCGACCGCTCTCCTTCTGCTGACCCGCATGCGAACCCGCTCCGGCCCTATTCGACGGCTCGTGCATGTGCGCTTTGCCGCGCGGTGACAACAATCCGGACGCCCGTTGCGGGCGCCGGGATCGCAACGTTTTTGAACCATTCGCGGCCGATCCGACACTCATCGAGACTTTCACGAGCCGCAAAGGGTGTCGGAGTGAGCATGTTGCGGTGGATGCGCTGATGTTCGCGTCGGCGGCGGATGCGTTCCAGGGCGTCGCGGCCGACGATATGTCGGCAGGCTCGCAGCGGCAACAGAGCACGAATAATCCAGAACCCGCTCTCTTCGAGGACGATCTTGCCCTCGCGCGGCGCATCGCCGCCGGCGATGCAGGCGCGATCCGGCTGTTGCTGGACCGCAACCAGCGCCGGCTGTTCTGGGCGGCGTGGAAGATCGTCAAGGACGATGCCGAAGCCGACGACGCCGTCCAGAGCGGCCTCGTCAACGCGATCACGGCGATCGGCCACTATTCCGGCCGCTCGGCCCTCTCCACCTGGCTCACGCGTATCGTGATGAACGAAGCGCTGGCGCGCGTTCGCAAGCTGCGGGTCCGGGCCGAACGGCTCAGCGACGACCGACTGCTCGCCATCCGCGAATATCGGGACGCGCTCGCCGGCTGCCGCCGCGACGAGACGCCGGAAACGGCCCTGTTCCGCGGCGAGATCCGCGTCGTGCTGGAGAGGGCGATCCACGGCCTGCCGCGCGCCTTTCGCGACGTCTTCCTCCTGCGCGCCGTCGAAGGCCTCAGCGTCGCGGAGACGGCGGAACAGCTCGGCGTGAACGCCGCGACGGTCAAGACGCGGCACTTGCGCGCGCGCCGGCGCCTGCAGGACGTGCTGTCGCCGCAGCTTGGCTATGCGCTCGCCGGGCCGTCCGCTTTCTCCATGCCGTTCTTCGACGAGGCGATTTTCTGATAAGGTGTCCCGGTCGCCCGGAAGAATGCGCCGTTTGAACCTTCCGGTGGAGATGCGACACTCACTCCAAAGGCTGGGTAACGCGGATGTTCAGACGGGGTCGCGAGATCCATCATATGCGGGAGCAGGATCCGCTTCAGGGGAGCGAGGAGAGGCTCGTCGAGCGTCTCCGGGGGCGCGACCTGCGCGCGCTCGAGCAGCTCTACAAGGCCTCCCACGGCCGGCTGTCGCGATTCCTGCTGAACATGCTCCGCCGGCCCGAATTGGTCGAAGAGGTATTGAACGACACGATGATGGTGGTGTGGAACAAGATCGGCGACTTCCAGGGCGCGAGCAAGCTCTCGACCTGGATGTTCGGCATCGCCTATCGGCAGGGCCTGGCCGCGCTTCGCCGTCTCGACGAACCGGTCGAGGACGAGCGATCGGCGGTGACGGAGAGCGACGAGCCGTCGCCGGAGCAGAGGGCGGCGGCGGGGCGCTCCCGCGCCGCACTGACGAAGGCGATCGACGCGCTCTCGCCGGCGCATCGGGCCGTCGTCAACCTCACCTATTTCCAGGAGTTCGGCTATCGCGAGATCGCTGAGATCCTCGATTGCCCCGTCGACACGGTGAAGACGCGCATGTTCCACGCGCGGCGGCACCTGAAACAGTC
>DASXIH010000556.1:0-4009 GCA_036498125.1 Thermoanaerobaculia bacterium | reverse complement strand
CCCGTCGAAAGTCTGAACGTCCGGAAGCGGCGCGTTGTCGCGATTGAGCCCCGTGAAGTTCTGCAGCGGGCTGGAGTGGCGCGCGGCCTCCCGCGCCAGCTCCGCGGTGCGGCGAATCTCGTCGTCGTCGAATGAGCTCGTCGACGACGACGCCCATCGACCCGTCGACGATCACGCGCAGCGTCAGCCCGGCGCTGATCTCCGACATGTTCTGGTGAATGTTCGAATTCGCGAATCGCGAGATGTTCTGGTCGACCGAGAGGAACGACGCATCGGCCTCGGTGCCTGCGGCGCCGAGCGCACGATCGAGGATGGCGAACGATTCGCGCTCCGTCCGCATCAGCCCATTTCCACGTTCCGGAAGCGTGCGGCCGGCGCGCCGTGCGCCACGCGCATCGTCTGCATCGGATCGCCCTTGCCGCAGTTCGGAAGGCCCCAGACCTGCCAGCTCGACCGGTCGGCGACGGCGTCGCAGGAGCGCCAGAACTCCGGCGTGATCCCCGTGTAGAGCGGGTTCTTCATCAGGCGGCCGAGCTTCCCGTCGACGATCTCGTAGGCGACTTCGCAGCCGAACTGGAAGTTGAGCCGGACGTCGTCGATCGACCATGACTTGTTCGTCTCGACGAAGATCCCGCGCTTCGTGTCCGCGATGATGTCCGCGAGAGGCGTCGCGCCCGGCTCCAGATTGATGTTCGTCATCCGGATGATCGGGATCCGCGCCGCGCTCTCGGCGCGGACCGTCCCGTTCGACTTCCGGCCGAGCGCCGGCGCCGTGTCGCGGCCGGTGAGGTAGTCGACGAACATGCCGCGGTCGATCAGCGGGAAGCGCTGCGCCGGAACGCCGTCGTCGTCGAATCCGAACGAGCCGAGGGCGTTGGGGACCGTCGCGTCTGCGACGATCGTCACGAGGTCCGATCCGTAGCGGAACTTGCCGAGCATGTCGGGCTGCAGAAACGAGCCGCCCGCGAGCGAGATCTCGAGTCCCATGGCGCGATCGAGCTCCGTGGGATGGCCGCATGACTCGTGGACCTGCAACGCGAGTTGTGCACTCCCGACGATCAGGTCGAAGCGCCCGGCGGGCGCTTTCGGCGCGGCGAGGAGCGCCAGCGCTTCGTCGCGCACCTGCATTCCCTTCCGCGCCAGGTCGAGCCGCTCGATGAACTCCCACCCCTCGGCCTGGAAGTCGCCGCCGAACGGGTTCGGGTACGTGCGCCGCTGGAACTCGTTGCCGTCGATCGCGACCGCCTCGATGCCGCCGCCCATCTCCGTCGTCGTTTGCTCGATGAAGCTGCCGAGCGTCGAGGCGAAGGTCTTCTCCTGGCGGTAGCAGGAGATCTCCCCGGAGGCCTGGTGGATGCGCGGGTCGCTCCGCATCGGCTCGGTCGCGTTCATCAGGTGCTCGATCTTCTTCTCGATCGGAATTGACCAGGGGTCGATCTCGTACTTCGAGGCCCAGGCGGCGGCATAAGGCTCGATGTCGCTCAGGACGATCTTCTGCGTCGACGCGATGTTGCTCGCCGCGGCGACCTCGAGCGCGCGTTTCGCGGTCTCCCGCATCGACGCCTCGCTCGTGTCGCTCGATGCCGCGAAGCCCCAGCCGTTGCCCACCAGGACGCGCACGCCGATCGCGCGGTCGACGGTCGACGAGAGGTGGTCGACCTCGCCGTTGCGCACCTTCACGTGCTGCTGGTGCGTGGCGGTGCTGCGGATGTCGGCATAACGGGCGGAGCCGAGGAGCTTCAGCGCGTCCGTGAATTGCTGCCTATCCAAAGTAATGACACCTCGTGGTGCAGGTCTCCTCGATGGTGACGCGGAAGAGCCCGGGAACGTTTCCGGCCAGCTTCTGCCAGATCCAGCCGGCGAGGAGCTCGCTGGTCGGGTTCTCCAGCCCTTCGATCTCGTTGAGGAGGTAGTGGTCGAGCTGTTTCACGACCGGGTCGACGGCGCGTTTGAGATCGGCGAAATCGATGACCCACCCGGTGACCGGGTCGACCTGCCCGCGGACGGCGACCTCGCCGCGGAACGAGTGGCCGTGCATCCGCCGGCACTTGTGGCCTTCCGGCACATTGGGAAGCCAATGGGCGGCTTCGAACCGGAAGTCTTTGACGAGCTCGATGGGCATTCGGTGGCGAATCTTACCCGCGATACACTCCCCGCATTCTTCGGCAGATGTTTTGCTGCCATGAGGTACCTATGGCAACGCACTTTGCAAGTTCAGACAACCGGTCGCTCGGGCAGATCGTCAAAGAGCTGACCGCGGATATCTCGACGCTTTTCCGCAGCGAGATCGCGCTCCTCAAGCTCGAGATCAAAGACACCGTCGCGAAATTGGGCGGCGGAGCGGCGATGTTCGCCGGCGCCGCATTCGTGGCGCTCTTCGGTCTCGCCTTTCTCTTCGTCACGATCACGCTCGGTCTCGTCGCCCTCGGCGTGCCCGCGTGGGTGTCGAGCCTCATCGTCACGGTCGTTCTCTTCGTCGTTGCCGGCGTGCTGGCGATGATGGGGAAGAAGAAGTTCGCGCAGGTGAACTTCGTCCCGAGCGAGTCGGTGCAGCAGATCAAGGCGGACGTCGAGGCGATCAAGGCCGACTTCCAACGCGTGAGGAGCAAGGAATGAATCCGACCGAAAAGAAGCAGATCGAGGCGGAGATCGAGCGGGCGCGCGACGGCGTCGGCGACCGCATCGACGAGCTCGACGCGCAGCTCCGCCGGAAGCTCGACTTCGAGAGCGTCGCCCGCGAACACGTCCCCCAGATCGTCGCCGGGGGCGCCGTGGTCGGCTTCCTCGTCGGCTTCGGCTTCCCGAAGCTCCTCAAACGCGCCATCCAGATCGGCGTCCCGCTCGCGCTCATCGCCTACAAGGTGAAGACGTCGCGCGACGGCGATGCGAGCGAAGAGCTCGCGGAAGCGTAAGCCCCCTGCGAAGCGATTTTGACACGGTCCATGCCATCGTAGGCATGACTCATGTCAACAAAGGCACGACCCGTTCCAAAATAGGCCGACCATGACGTTTCATTGGCGGGGATCGCACCACAGTTGACATATATCATGTCAACTGTGGTGCGTTTCAGCCCAAAATACCCGACCGGCGAGCTAATTTGATTTGAATTGCGCCATCGATGACATGAACCATGCCATTAATGGCTGAGCTGGCGCCATTTTGGCGCATGCCTCGCTCATTTTGACAGACTTCGCTTCATGGCTGATATTGTTGACACCATTTCAGGCCTCGAGCGCGTCGGCCGAGGGAGCGGCTCATGAGCGGTTAACTCAGATACCCTTTCTCGATGCTGAAGTCCTCTCGCGCCGCCGACTGCGCTGCGCTCGCGTTCCTTTCGGCGCTGATCGTCGCCTCGTTCGCTGACGTTTTCTTCGCGGGGCGCTGCTTCTTCGTTCGGGATCTGACGAGCTACTACTTTCCCACGAAGAGCGTGATTCATCGCATCGTCGCGGAGGGCGCGCTTCCGCTCTGGAATCCGTACTACTCGGGCGGGCAGCCGGCGATCGCGAATCCGGAGTACGAGGTTTTCTATCCGGGCCAGTGGCTGATTTTCCTCCGCGATTTCTACCTCGGATTTCGTCTTCACATCCTGCTTCACTTCTTCATCGGTGCGACAGGGATGTACCTTCTCATGCGGTCGCTCGGGACGCGCGTGGCGTCTGCGCTGGCGACCGCGATTGCGTTCGTCCTCGGCGGTCCATTTCTCTCCGCGACGAATCTGCTGCCGATTCTCTTTCCAATCGCGTGGTTTCCGTGGAGCGCGCTTTTCGTACGTCGCTATGTGCGCGACCGGCGCAATGGGGATCTCGCCGCCGCGGCCGTATGCAATGCGATGATCGTTCTCGTCTTCGAGCCGGGGTGCCTCGTCCAGATTGCGGCGATCGGCGCCGGGTACGGTCTCTATCAGTGGCGGAACGGGCGGCGTCTCTGGCGGACGGCGGCCGACACCGCGGCTCCGTTTGTCCTGGCCTTGTTGCTCGCGGCGGTGCAGGTACTCCCAACGCTCGGC
>DASXIH010000555.1:0-3606 GCA_036498125.1 Thermoanaerobaculia bacterium | reverse complement strand
CATCGGTCTGGCGTTCCTGGCCGCGGTGGTCGCGCTGGCCGTGATCGCGAGCGAGTGGCGGCTGCTGGCGGGCGTCGCGACAGGCATCGTCGCCGCGATCGCGCTCGTCGCCGCCCTCTTCGGAATCGGCAACTACGTTCAGTGGACGATCCGGTTCGCCGCCGCACGCCGCCTCCCGCCGATCGGCGAGGTGCTGTCGATGTATGTCGATCCGACGCTGGTGTGGTGGCTCATCTTGCTGCTCGCAGGCGTGTGGATCGCGCGGCGGCAGCGCGTCGCCGGGATCGCGATCGCGGCGGTCCCGTTCCTCTGGTCGATCGCGCGCATTTTCCTGGCCGACGATCCGCTGGAACGCGAGATCAATCTGCTCCGCACCTGGCCGCTCGTCCTCGTCTGCGGCGCAATCGCAGCGCTGCTCGCACGAGAGGTGATCCCGCTCCTGCTCGTCGCGGCGATCCACGGCGCGTTTCTCTCGCAAATGACGTGGGGATCGACGTACGCGATCTGGCCGCTGCTGGTGATCGTCGCCGCGTATGCGCTGCGGCACGTTCCGGTCGCGCTGGCGGTCATCTTCACGGCGGCTCTTCTGTTCGGCGGCGTCCCGTACGTCGTCAAGAGTGAGCGGCTCACGTATGCGAAGCTCGACTTCGACTGGCGCTCCGGCTTCAACGAGCTGGTCGCCTGGACGGATCGCCACATCCCGCGCGACGACGCGATCGTCTGCCTCCCCGGGGAGGACCTCTTCTACTTCACGACCGGCCGCCGTCCGCAGTTCCCGGTCCTGATGTTCGACCGGACGGTCAATCCGTACGACGCGCGGACGATCGACGCGCTGATCCGGCAGCGTCACGTGCGCTGGGTGATCGTCAAACAGCGGCTGCAGCTCAACGGCACACCGATGGAGAACCGCGACGAGACGCTGGCGCTCCTTGCGAGGCATGCACGGGTCGCTGCGAAGTTATCGAACTACATCGTGTGGCAGACCGGCATCCAACTCGAAACTTCGAGCGCTTGGGGAACTCGGGAAGCGGCGAATGGAGCCGGTCCGCCGAAAAATTAGAGGCGCGGACTTGCCGAATTCGCTATCTTTTTGGTAACCCCTCATGGCTCGCTACATTCAACGCATCGCGCTGCTCGGAAAGGAGCGCTGGATCGGCTGGGAAGTCGACGGGATCGGCACGGAGATCCCCGGCCTCACGCTCGCCGACGAGATGACGGACGACGAGCTGCGCGCCCGCGGGATCAAAGAGTTCCACCAGCTGACGTTCGAGAGCTTCCTCGAATTGGGCTCGGCGGGCGGCGCCGCGATCACGCCGGAGCTGCTGGACGAAGACATCGCCTTCCGCCTCGACGCGCTGCAGGTCGGGATGGAACGCTTCCGCAGCCAGGGCGTCTCCGCCGTCCCGCGCACGTTCCTCGCCTCGGTCTTCGGCGGCGAGCAGCACATCGACGATCCGCGCGTCCAAGCCCGCTTCCGTGCCTGGGCCGCCCATGGTGGCGTGGAGCTCGTCGGCGCCGAGGAGTGTTATCTGCGGATCACGGGACGTCTCGCCTAGCCCGCATGCTCGAGTTGATCATTCTCGTAGGGCTGCAGGGGTCAGGCAAGACGACGTGGTATCACGAGCACTTCGCGGCAACGCACGTGCATGTGAGCAAAGACCTGATGCCGAACGCGCGCAATCGCGACACGCAACAACTAAAGCAGATCGGTGACGCCCTCGTCGCAGGCCGGAGCGTGGTCGTCGACAACACGAATCCGACCGCCGACTCACGTGCGCCGCTCATCGCGCTCGGACGTCGCCACGGTGCCCGCGTCATCGCGGTCTACTTCGAGCCGCATGTCCCGACGTCGCTGATGCGCAACCGGGCACGCCAGGGGAAGGCGCGCGTCCCCGACGTCGCGATCTTCCGGACGAAGAAGCAACTCGTCCCGCCGGCGCTCGACGAAGGATTCGACGAAATCCGCATCATTCCGGCTCAGTGACGATGGCGCGCACACCACAACAGCTCCTCCGGCATCTCTTCCCGCCGATGCTCGCCACGCTCGTGACCGAGCCGCCGCCGGACGACAAGAACTGGGCGTATGAGCTGAAGTACGACGGCTTCCGCGCGCTGACGGCGATCACGAATGGCGACATGGCGATCTGGAGCCGCAACGAGCTCGATCTCGTCCCGCGCTTTCCGCACGTCGCGAAGGCGGTGGCGAAACTGAAGGCGGACGACGTCGTCTTCGACGGCGAGATCGTGGCCGAGGATGAGAAGGGAGTGCCGCGGTTCCAGCTCCTGCAAGGGGGGACGAACCGCGAGAAGATGATCGTCTTCGACGTCCTGTGGCACGACGGCGAAGATCTGCGGCGGCGGCCGTACACGGAACGGCGTGCGATTCTCGAGAAGCTCCTCCGTCGCGCGCCGGCGGGAATCGAGCTGGCGCAGGTGCTCGACATGACGGGGATCGAAGCGCTCGGCCGCGCGGCCGGCTATCAATGGGAAGGGATCATCGGCAAGCGTCTGACCTCGATCTACGAGGGCCGCCGCTCGAAAGAGTGGGTGAAGGTGAAGGCGCTCAAAGGGCAGGAGTTGGCGGTGATCGGCTACACGCTCTCCACCGCCACGACGCGCGAGATCGGAGCGTTGCACCTCGGCTACGTCGGCGACGACGGCGCGATGCACTACGCCGGCAAGGTCGGAACCGGCTTCTCGTCGAAGCTCCGCGTCGAGCTGCGAAACCGTCTCGCGAAGGATGAAGTGCCTGCGTCGCCCGCGAAGGACGCGCCGCGCATCCGCGACGCGCATTGGGTGAAGCCCGAGCTCGTTGCGCAGGTCGCGTTCACGGAGTGGACCGCCGACAACCGCCTGCGCCATCCGTCGTTTCTCGGATTGCGCGACGACAAGGCTCCGGAGGAAGTCGTGAGGGAAAAGGCTGCGAGTGAAACGAAGAAAACGCGATCGTCGAAGCGTGCGTCTCGCGTAAACCTGACCCATCCCGAGCGCGTGCTCTATCCGAAAGACGGCTACACCAAAGCCGACCTCCTCGCGTACTACGAGGCGATGTCTGAGCCGCTGATCAAGGCGCTGCACGACCGGCCGCTCTCACTCGAACATTGGAATCAGGGAGTCGGCAAGCCGTCGTGGTTCCATCAGCACCTCGGCCGCGAGGCTGCCGACTGGCTGAGCCACGTCGAGACGCCGACGCGCGTCTCGAGCCGCGGGACGGTGAAGCACCTCGCGTTGAACAACATCGACGACGTCCGCTGGCTCGCGCAGATGTCGGTGCTGACGATCCACATGTGGGCCTCGCGCGCGCCGAAGCTCGAGCAGGCCGACTGGCTGGTCTTCGATCTCGATCCGGCGAAGGGGAAGGGGATCGAGCAGGCGATCGACGCCGCGATCGTGATGCGCGGGCTCCTCGAGCATCTCGAGCTCCCGAGCGTTCCGAAGACGTCGGGCAAACGCGGCATCCACGTCTTCGTCCCGCTCAAGCCCGGCTACACGCACGAGCAGGCCGCCGATTTCGCCTGCAACATCGCCGCGGCGGTCACGCGCCAGGTGCCGACGATGACGGTCGAGCGCTCGCTCGCCAAGCGGCGCGGCCGCCTTTACCTCGAC
>DASXIH010000554.1:0-3014 GCA_036498125.1 Thermoanaerobaculia bacterium | reverse complement strand
CCGAGGATCACGAACGACTTGTACTTGATGTCGTTCGCCTCGTCGCTCTCCTCCGACTCGCACGCCTGCGTGAAGCACTCGCGGGCGCGAGACGTATCGCCTGAATAGAGCGCCGCGACGGCGCGGTAATACATCGCTTCGAGCGGCGTCAGCACCGTGCTGTGCTGGCCCGTGCTTTGGCCGGGCAGCGAGTCGATGAACTTCGTGACGAGCTGCGCCAGGACCCGGTTGTCCGGCGTGGCTTCGACGATGAAGTTGTGCAGATAGACCAGCCGGTTCTCGAGGATGCGGATCAGCTCCAGCATCATCGTGATCCGCTGCTGGTCGTCGGTCGCGTCGCGGAAGAGTCCCGCGATCTGGCGTTGCAATTGGGCGTACTGGCGGTCGTACTGCTCCGCAGCGGCGTCGGACAGCTCGCCCGGCTCGCGCTGCAGCTTCGTCTCCAGCGAGACACGTTCGTTAACGAGGTCGTGAAGACGGTTCGTGAGGTCAGCCATGCTCAACGTTCGCGGCGTGCAATCGGAGAGCCAGCAACCTCGAGCAATCGGAACTCGATCTGACGCCGATCTTCATCAATCGACTCGACTTGGACCGTCACGTGATCGCCGAGCCGCATCTCCCGCGCGCTCGACTCGCCGCGGAGACGGTGCTCGTGCTCCGCGTACCGCCAGAAGTCACCGCCGATCGTCGCGACCGGCACGAGTCCCTGAACGAAGATCTCATCCAGCTCGATGAAGAGCCCGAACGGCGCGACGCCGGTGACGATCCCATGGAACGTCTCGCCGACCTTGCCGCGCATGAAGATGACCTTCTTCCACTCGAGCACCTCGCGCGACGCCTCTTCCGCGCGCCGCTCCCGCTCGCTCGACTGCGCGGCGTAGAGCGGGTGCATCGCCTCGATCTTCGCGCGCCGGTCGCCGATGAGCGGACCGCCGGCGACCAGCTCCGCGAGCCGGCGATGCACGATCAAATCGGGATAGCGGCGGATCGGCGACGTGAAGTGGCAGTAGTGCTCGATCGCCAGCGCGAAGTGTCCCAGCGACTCGTCCGCGTAGAACGCGCGCTTCATCGACCGCAGGATGATGTTCGTCAGGAACCGTTCTTCCGGCGTCCCGCTGACCGCCTTCAGCACGCGCTGCAGCTCGGCCGGCCGGATGTCCTCCAGATCGCCGCGCAGCATCAGCTTGAACTCGTCGAGGATCTCGCGGAGATCCTGGAGCTTCTGCGGATCCGGCTGCTGGTGGACGCGGTAGATGCCCGGCTGATTCGCGAAGACGAGCTCGCGCGCGACGACCTCGTTCGCGGCGAGCATGAACTCCTCGATGATCCGGTGCGCCACGTTGCGCTCGGTCGGACGGATCGCCTCGATGTCGCCGCTCTCCCCGAGCATCACCTCGGCTTCCGGCAGGTCGAAGTCGATCGAGCCGCGCTGCTCGCGCCGCACGCGCAGGACCTCGTACAGCTCCAGCATCCGCTGGAACTCGGGCATCAGATAGTCGTAGCGCTCGCGCAACTCGGGCGTCGGCTCGGTGAGCAGAGCGTGGACGTTCGTGTATGTCATCCGCTCCTTCGTCCGGATCACCGACTTGAAGATGCGGTGATCGACAAAGCGTCCGCGCGGATCGATCTCGATCTCGCACGAGAACGTCAGCCGGTCGACGCGCGGATTCAGCGAACAGATCCCGTTCGAGAGCCGCTCCGGAAGCATCGGCACGGCGCGGCCCGGAAAGTAGACCGAAGTTCCCCGCTCGAACGCCTCGCGATCGAGCGCGCTGTTGTCGGTGACGTAGTGCGCGACGTCGGCGATGTGCACGCCGAGGAGGAAGTTCCCATTCGGCAGGCGCGCGACTTCGACCGCGTCGTCGAAATCCTTCGCCGTCTCGCCGTCGATCGTGACGATGGTGTGCTCGCGATAGTCGGCGCGTTTCGCCGCCTCTTCCGCCGGCACCTCGGTCGGGATCGACTCCGCATGCGCGATCACTTCGTCCGGGAACGAGTGCGGAATGTGGAACTTGCGGATGACCACCTCGATGTCGACGCCGGGCTCGCCGATGAAGCCGAGCGTCTCGACGATCCGTCCGGTGGCGAAGGTGCGCGAGCGGTCGGGATAGCGGTCGATCTCGACGTTCACCATCTCGCCGTCGCGCGCGCTCATCGTCGCGCCTTCTTCGATCAGGACGTCGGTGTCGATGCGGAAGTCGAACGGCACGACGAACGGCTCGGTCGGATCGTCGTGGAAGCGGCCGACGACGTGGCGGTGCGCGCGTTTGAGAATCCGAATGACCTCGCCCTGGATCAGGTCGCGGCCGTGGAGCTTCTTGAACTTCGGACTGCGCTTGTCGGCGCGGACCATGATGAAGTCGCCGTTCATGGCGCCCTTCATCAGCTTGCGGTCGATATAGATGTCGTGATCTTCGGCGCCGCCGAACACGGTGCCGTAGCCGTCCGGATGCACCTTCACGGCGCCCGCGTGATACGGCGTGAACTCGAGCAGCGAGTAGCGCTTGCCGCGCACCGGCACGAGCACGCCGTCGCGCTCGAGCTCTTCGACGATGATCGCGACCTCGTCGCGGGTCACGTCGGGATCGTGGAGACGCTCGTGGATATCCGCGACCGCGAGCAGGCGGTTGCCGCGCTCCCGAAGCAGGGTGACGATGTCGTTTTGGAGTTCTGTATCGCGCATGTAGGGCGGGCGTCAGCCCGCCGTCACAACACTATCGCGTATTGCGCGTACGCGGCGTGGCCGGAGCGGTGACGCGCTTGTGCGAGACGCGGCGCGGCGGACGGATCGAATCGGCGAAACCGTTCAGCATCGTCTGGCTGCGGAGCTTGTTGTGGAGCGTGTTCCTGTGAACGCCGAGCTTCTTCGAAGCCTGCGTGACGTTGCCTCGCGACGCCGTCATGGCGGCCACGATGTACTTCCCTTCGAATGCTTCGACTGCCTGCTCGAGCGTGATGCCGTTGCCGATCAATTCACGAATGATCGCGTTCAAACGGTCGTCGATACTTACCAT
>DASXIH010000553.1:0-3642 GCA_036498125.1 Thermoanaerobaculia bacterium | reverse complement strand
CGGCGGCCCGGCGCCGATCCAATAGTACGAACGGCCGCGGGGGTCCTGGCGCTCGATGACCGCTTCCGAGTAGATGCGGCGCCCGAGGCGCGTCACCTTCACGCCGGTGAAGGCGCCGATGGGGAAGTTCACGTTGAGGATCACGTTCGGGTCGCGCTCGTGCTCCAGCGCGTGCCGGACCAGCGCGCCCGCGAAGGCCGCGCAGCGGTCGAACGAAAAGTGCTCGCCGACGAGCGCCGAAAACGCGATCGACGGGATGTTCAGCAGCGCCCCTTCGAACGCGGCGGAGATGGTGCCGGAGTAGGTGACGTCGTCGCCGAGGTTGGGGCCGAAATTGATGCCGGAGACGACGATGTCGGGCCGCGCGTCGCGCATCAGCTTGAGGACCGCGAGATTGACGCAGTCGGTCGGCGTGCCGTCGACGATCCACTCGTTCTCCTCGAGCTTCAGCATCCGGAGCGGGCGGTTGAGCGTCAGCGCATGCGACGCCGCGCTCTGTTCGCGGTCAGGCGCGACGATGACGACTTCGCCGAGCGGCGCGCACACCGCCGCGAGCTTGCGCAGGCCTTCGCTGTAGATGCCGTCGTCGTTGGTGACGAGAATGCGGGGCATGTGGACGCGGCAGTTTAGCGTAGCTGCGACACGACCATTGCGGAGACGATGAGCAGTCCGCCTACGACCACGCCGTGCGTCAGCGGCTCGCCGTAGAAGACGACCGACGTGACCGATGCCGCGACCGGCTCGAACGAGAGAATGACCGCGGCTTCCGTCGCCGTGACGCGTGCCTGGCCCCACATCAGGGCGACGAACGCGAGAGCCGTCGTGACGATCGCCGTGAACAGGACGACCACGACGACTTCATGGGTCAGGGTGATTCGGGGCGCTACGAACGAGACGGGCGTCGCCTCGATCCCGACGATGAGCACCTGAATGGCGGCGAGACCGATCGCCGAATGGCGCGCCGTGAAGTCCGCCGTATAGACGACGTGGAGCGCGAAGCAGACGGCGCAAATGAGGGTCAACACGTCGCCGACCGATGGCCGCGCCTCGAAGCCGCCGATGAGCCAGGAGGTGCCGAGGACCGCGAGAACCGAGGCGATCCAGGCGGTCAGCGGAGGACGCGTTCCGCGGACCAGGCGATCGGCGAACGGCACCATGACGACATAGAGCCCGGTGAGAAAGGCGGACCGCGAGGGCGAGATGAAGAGGAGGCCGCGCGTCTGCGCCCAATACCCGAGGAAGACGAGCGTCCCGAGGAGCGCGCTCGGCGCGATCGCGGCGAAGGCGAACGAGCGGCGGTAGAGCGCGATGGCGCAGAGCAGCGCGCCGGCGATCAGAAACCGGATGGCGATGAACGGCTCCGGTCCGATGGAACGGAGAACGTCTTTGATCAGCGCGAACGTCGAGCCCCAAGCGCACGCGACGACGAGGATCGCAAACGCGGCGAGGTGATTCTGCTTCACCTCGTCGACGTCGCCGCGGGGCGGTTTTTCTGTATCGCCGCGAGCTGCTTGTACATCATCGCGAACACGAGCGCGAAGAAGAGCAGCATGATCAGGCCGGCGATCCGGACGCCCCAGCGGTTCATGCGGTGAACTTCTCCGCGTGTTTCGCCGCCCACTCGATGGCGTAGAGCATCGGCGCCGCGTCGGCGATGCCTTTCCCGGCGATGTCGAACGCGGTGCCGTGATCGACCGAGACGCGCAGGTACGGCAGGCCGATCGTGACGTTGACCGAGCGCGCGAAGTCGAGCGTCTTCACCGGAATGAGCCCCTGGTCGTGGTACATCGCGATGACGACATCGTACTTGCCCTCGCGCGCGGCGAGGAAGAGCGTGTCGGCCGGCAGCGGGCCGGAGGCGTTGGCGCCGGCGCGCTGCGCCAGTTGGACGCCGCGGAGGATCTCTTCTTCTTCATCGCCGAACTGGCCGCCTTCGCCGGCGTGCGGGTTCATCGCGGCGACCCCGATTCGCGGCTGCGATCCGTACAGGCGCGCGTATTCGCGTGCGGTGAGCTTGATCAGCGCCGCGATGTCGTCTCCGTTGACGCGGCGGATGGCGCTCCAGAGCGGCTCGTGGACGGTCAGCAGGGCGACGCGGAGCGAAGGCGAGTCGAAGTACATCGCGTAGTCGTGCGCGTACCGCGTGCGCCCCGCCTTCGACGCGAGCAGCTCCGTGTGGCCCGGGTACTTGCAGCCGGCGAGTGCAATCGACTGTTTGTGGATCGGCGCATTCACGAGACCGGAGCACTCGCCGCGTTTGATCGCCTCGAGCGCCTGGTCGATCGCGTCGAGGGCCGCGCGTCCGTTCTCCGCGGAGACGATGCCGTATCCGCCGCGCGGCTCTTTCGCCCCGAACGTCCGCGCCGGCACATTGGTCTCCGCCAGCGCCTTCTCGACCACCTCGGGACCAACACCCGCCGGATCGCCGAGGGTGATGGCGAGCGGCTTCATGGGGGACAGTCTAAGCGAGTTGTTGGTGCCGGTGTCTCACAACTCGTCTTGCTTGAACATGTACTTGATGTACTGCTTCTGGATCAGCAGGTTCGGTTTGTCGACGCGGTTCACTTTGAGGCAGTTGCGGTCGTACCACTCGATCCAGCCGCGGAGCTCCTCGCCGTCGGACATGATGATGACCATCGGCGTCTTCGCATTCATCTGCTTGAGGTAATAGAAGTTCTCGGCGCTGGTCGACTCGGGGGGCGCCGTCCTCTGTTGCTGCCGGGCGTTGCCGTGGCCGTTTCCGTTGCCGTTCCCGCGTGGGCTTCGTTTGATGTCGGCTGTGATCGAGCGGAACATCCGGCGATTTACCGCGTAGTTTCCGTCGGCCTCTGTGGGCCTGTGCGAGAAGGACATTCGGAACCTCCGTGCCGTCTGATGAATGCGATTGGATTGCTGACCCGGAATGCCCTACAAATTGCGTGCCGCGGTTGCCACGCCACTTCCTTTTTACCTAGAATTCAACGCCCGCCAGACCCACCACGGAGGTTCCCTTGAATTCAGTCGTGTGCATTTCCCAGGTCCCCGACACGGAGTCGAGGATCAAGATCGGTGCGGACGGACGCCACATCGATGAAGCAGGTTTGAAGTTCATCGTCTCGCCGTACGACGAGTTCGCGCTCGAAGAGGCGATCAAGACGAAGGAGAAGAGCGGCGGCGACGTCACGGTCGTCACGTTCGGTCCCGAGCGTGCCGCGCAGGCGCTCCGCGAATGCCTCGCGCGCGGCGCGACCAAGGCGCTCCACGTCAAGGCCGACAACGCGGTCGACGCCGACTCCCTCGGCATCGCGAAGGTCCTCGCCGCCGCGATCAAGTCGATCCCGCACGACCTCGTCTTCTTCGGGAAGCAGGGCGTCGGCACCGACAACGCGCTCGTCGGCCCGATGACCGCGGAGCTCCTCGGCTACCCGCAGGTCAACGTCGTCACGCACCTCGAGATCGGCGACGGCAAGCTGACAGCCCACCGCGAGATCGAAGGCGCCGAGGAGATCATCGAGGCGTCGCTGCCGGCCGTGATCACCGCGCAGAAGGGGCTGAACGAAGTCCGCTTCGCGTCGATCAAGGGAATCATGGCCGCGAAGAAGATCCCGATCGACTCGAAGAGCGTCGCGGACCTCGGTCTCTCCGACTCCGACGTCTTCAACC
>DASXIH010000552.1:0-3270 GCA_036498125.1 Thermoanaerobaculia bacterium | reverse complement strand
GGTATCGCGTCCTCGGTCCTCGGAATGTGTAGGGTGCGGCTCTCAGCCGCACCGGGCCGGCTGAGAGCCGGCCCCTACACAATTACGCGCTCACCGCCTCCTCGACGCACGGCTTCACGTCGAAACCGCGGATGTACATCTGGTGGATGCGCTCCATCTCTTCGTCGGTGAGGGGCGGGTGTTCCGAGGCGCCCGCGAACTCTTCGAGCTGCTCCTGGTTGTAGATGTTCGGGAGAGCCGAGAGGATCGACGGATGCGCGTAGAGCCAGAGCATTGCGAGCTGGCCGATGGTCACGCCGCGCTCCTCGCACAGCGGTTTGAGATGCTCGATCTTTTGCAGCCCTTCGACGAGCCAGGCGCGCGGACGATGCGAGCGGTGGTCGCTCTCGTCGAACTTCGTGTCGATCGTGTACTTCCCTTCGAGCATCCCCGAGGAGTGCGTCACGCGGATGAGGAACTGCGGGCCGGGATCGGCTTTCCAGGCACGGAACGAGTCGTCGAATGACGACGTCGTGGAGCAGTCCTTCTTGCTGGTCTTTCCTTCCATCGCCTCGGCGACGGCGGGATAGGACGCGCCGCGCTCCGCGGCGAGGAGGAACTCGCGTCCCGGATCCTGCTCCAGGATGTTGTAGATCATCTGCGTCACCGGCGCGCGGCGGACGGCGTTCGCGTAGATGCCCTCATCGCGCCAGCCGATGGCGGGACCGAGCGACGGGCCGTACGACGAGATCTTCCCTTCGGCCTTGAGCGACTCGAGCGTGTCCCAGTGCTCGTCGGTCATGAGCGTCGTGACGCGCGGGTTGTGCGGCTGGTAGATCGCGACGTGGTCCGTGCCGAGGCGTTTGAGCGACTGCTCGCAAGCGAAGCGGATGAAGTTCGGGGAGAAGTCCTGCGGCAGCTCGCGCTGGCCGCGCGGACGTTCGGGATTGTTGTAAAAGTCGTAGCCGAACTTGGTGCCGACGTGGAGCTCGGGGTGCTCTTTCAGCAGCGGCGCGAGCGCCGTCTCGCCCCGGCCGTTGCCGTAGGCGTCGGCAGTGTCGATGTAGTTGATGCCGCGGTCGATCGCGGAGGAGATGATCGCGCGCGCCTCGTCGTCGGTGTAGTTGCCCCACCAACCGGTCGTGAGCGTCCATGTCCCGAATCCGAGTTCGGAGACTTTGATGTCGGTACCGTGAAGGGTCCTGTAGCGCATGCCGGAACGATAGCAAATCCGGTCCGCCGGTCGCCCCGTACATCGGGGTGGGAGGCATGAAACAGATGGCTACGGTAATGCTGATGCACTGGCCCGGTGTCACGAAAGATCAGTACGAGCAGGTGCGAAACGACGTCCGCTGGGAAACGGATACGCCGGCCGGCGCGAAGTTCCACACCGCATGGTTCGCCGACGACGGGCTGCACGTATTCGATCTCTGGGACTCTCCGCAGCAGTTCCAGACCTTCGCCGACACGCGTCTCGGCCCCGCCACGCAGCGGATCGGGATCCAGGGTCAGCCGAAAGTCGACATCTCCGAAGCGCACGCTATCTTCGCGCCGAACGTCTAGTGACGTGCGGCGCGCAGGCGCGTCGGTTTGACGACGGTGAAGCTCGACGTGATGACGTTTTGTGCAAAACCGCGCCAGAGAACCGTGTAGTCGCCGGCGGGTAGCCCGTTCACGTTCGCGTCGAACGTCTGGCACGGGTACGGATACCCCGGCACCTCATGTTCAAAGGGATAGGGCATGCGGTCGAGCGTGATCAGCCGGCCAACGACGGTCGTCTTCACCAGGTACTCGTCGTCTGCGATCACGCTCAGGGCAAGGTGGACCGGCTGCCCCTCGACGACCACCGACGGAGAGATGGCGCGAGGAATCGACGAGCACTGCATCGAGCCGTCTTGCCACCAGAATCCGAGGGGAGAGTCGGTCGTGACAAAACCGGCAGTCGCTCCGTTCACGATGACCTGGTCATACCACCGGACCTCGTTGTAACCCTCCGCCGGAGCGGCGATCTCGAGGTCCTCGGCGTGACAGATTGCCGCCCCGCTGCCAGGGGCCACCTTCGCCGTATCGACAACCGGCTGCACGACCTCGGTCAGGGGCCAGCTCGAATCGACATAGGTCCAAGTCGCGATTTGAGTCACGGCCGGAAGGCCGAAAACCGGGTTCGCCCCCGTATATGAATCCTCGTAGTGCAGGCGCGCCGTACCGCGTTCGGTGCGCGTGACGGAGAACGTCCCGCTGCATGCCGACGTCGCCGCCGGCTGTTGCACCACGAACTGGAACGACGTCGACGACGGCTCGGACGTCGCGTCGAGCCGCGTCGTCTTGACGTTGTAGATGCCCGCGGGCAGCTCTCCCAGGTCGAGAACGTACAGCTTGCACGCCGACCCGCTGCCGTACTGCGAGATCGCGATGTCGTTGCCCGACCGATACGCGACGGCGGCCCGTTGCGAGCAGGCATTCACCTCCAGCCGCACCGGCTGGTCGGGAAGCAGCGGAAGCAGGACGGAAGTCTTGTCGAGCGTTCCGCTCGCCGGCGCACCGACAAAGAAGGTGAATGACGAGCGCTGGCTGCTGAACCCGGCGTTGTCGCTCCAGGTGAGGTTGTACCGGCCCGCGCCGAGGATGCCGAGGTCGATGCGGTCGTCGACGCAGACGACGTCGACCGCCGAGCCGCCCGAGACGTTGCGGGAGACACTGACGTCGGTACCGAGCAGCGAAACGTTCGGCGTCGAGAGCGTCGACCCCGGCGGCAGCGGCGCGCTGTACTTCACGATGACGTGATCGGCGGGAACGATGCTGAAACCGCCGCAGGTGACGGCAAGGGCCGTACGAGCCGCGCACATGCCGAGAAGCAGAAGCAGGGTCGGACGTTTCATCTCAGTGCCTTGCGCCGCGTTGGCGCGTTGGTTTGACGACGGTGAAGCCCGACGGGATCACGTCGTCGTATTGTGAAAAACCGCGCCAGAGGACCGTGTAGTCGCCGGCGGTCAACCCGTTCACGATGGCGTCGTACGTTCCGCACGGGAATGGGAACGCGACGAACGGACCGGCCGTGGGAGCGGCTACGCGGTCGAGCGTGATGGTGCGGCCGTCGACGGTCGTCCTCGCGTAGGCCTCGTCCGCCGTCGCGATGCTTAGCGCAAGGTGGACCGGCTGGCCTTCGACGACCACCGCCGGAGAGATCGCGCGAAGAAGCGTTGAACACTGCATCGCGCCGTCACGCCACCAGAATCCGACGGGGTTGACGGTCGCGGCGAAACCGGCGCTGGCTCCATTGACGAAGACCTC
>DASXIH010000551.1:0-3329 GCA_036498125.1 Thermoanaerobaculia bacterium | reverse complement strand
CATACGTCCGCTCGCGCTCCCACGCGATGTCTTGATGGTCGACGAACGGCAGAATGAGGAAGTCGCTTTCGTTCGTCTTGAACAAGCCTTCCGCTTCTCCGTTGTAGAGGAGGACCTTGTCCGGCCAGCTATCGGGATACTGCTCGTAGAAGCGGCTGCCTTCGATCAGAACGACCGAGCGGCCGGCCTTCTGCAACTCCCACGCGACCGTCACGCCGGCGGGGCCGGTCCCGATGACGCACACCTGCTTTGAAACAACGGAACCGCTGGCGAAGTCACGTCCGTTCTTGATTGGCATGATGCCGGAAGTATTGGTTGACGGCTGACCGTAAGTCAACCAAAAGGCTCATTCCACGAGCCCGCGCAGCCGCTTGGTCTCGCCCCGCCGCTTCTTCTCCTCGATCCGTTTCCGCTTCGCCGCCCGCGAGACGCGGACCTTCTTGCGCGGCTTCTCCGGCTCGAGCGCCTCGCGCAGCAACTCCTCCATCCGCGCCAGCGCCCGGTCGCGGTTCGCGAGCTGGGACCGTTCCGCTTGGGACGTCACGCGGAGCGTCCCTTCCTTGTTGATTCGTCCGGCGAGCTTCGTCGAGACACGCGACCGCTGCGCCTCATCCAAAGGGAGCGCGGAGAGATCCACCTCGATCGTCACCCGCGTCTCGAGCTTGTTCACGTTCTGCCCGCCGGGGCCGCCGCTGCGCGAGGTGCTCGCTCGCAGCAGGCTCGCAGGGACCGTCAACCCCTGACCGACGTCGAGGTCACGCATCACCGGCAGTATGAACTACACCCGGCGCCCTTCGATGAGCGCGAACAGACCGGAAGTCTGAAGGATGCGGACGAGAGAGAAGCCGGTCGCGTTCAGGAGCTTTTCAAAATCGCCGGCTGTGCGCTCGCGCCCGTTCAACATCACGAGCATATTCATGTCCATGAGCGCCACCGGCGAGGGTTGCGGCTCCTCCGGCACGATCATCTCCACGATGAGCAGGTTCGCTCCGGGCGCCGCGGCAGCGTGCACGTTCCGCAGAATGCGCTCGCATTCGCCGTCGGGCCAGTCGTGCAGAATCGATTTGAGAACATAGAGGTCCGCTCCTGCCGGGATCGACGAAAAGAAGTCTCCTTCCACCAACGCAATCCGGTCCCGAAGAGGCGAGGCCTCCACGACGGCGCGCGCCTGCTGGATGACCTCCGGCCGGTCGAACAAGATCCCTCTTGCCTGTCCGCCTTGACGGAGCAATCCCGTCAGCAACACACCCTGGCTGCCGCCGACGTCGACGATGCTCCTTCGATCGCTCGCATCGTAGAGGCGCGCCACGTCTTCCGAGACCATCGCTGACAGGTTCCCCATGCCCCGCGCAAACCACTGCGCCTCCTCCGGATGCGCGGCGTAGTACTCCCACGTCCCCATGCCTAGCGTGTCGGAGGCGACCGAGGCGCCGCGCATGACGACGTCGTACAGCCGTCCCCACGGCAGCCAGTGTCCCGGCGCGGTCTCGGCGACGATCAGATCCCGCAGCGAGCCCGGCGTGTTCGTCCGGATGCATTCACCCAACGGAGTGAGGTGAAACTTCCTCTCCGCCTCTTCACTGAAAAGCCCGACCGCCGCCCCGGCACGAAGGAGCCGGTACGTCGCCTCCGGATCGCTCCCGCACTTTTCCGCGATCGCGTCGCTGGAGCTCACTCCGTCGGAGATGAGGTCGGCGACTCCGAGGCGAGAACAGACTCCGAGTATTTGCGATACCCACGAGCCCATCATCATCTGAAGTACTCGAGCGGAGGGAGGAGCGGTCGCTTCGTCTTTCATGCGCGGATCATACGGTGCCTATGTAACTGAGCGGGCGCGCTTGCGCGCGCCCGCTCCACTCCCTCCCAACCCGGATTACTGCTTGGTCTCGACGTGCGGAGCGCCCGGCGCCGGCGTCGAAGGAGACGGCGACGGCTGGTTCGGCGTCGCGGAGGCCGTCTTTTTGCGGCGCGCGATCCGTTTCAACCGTTTGATCTCCTCGACGTGCGGCACGAGCACTTCGTTCTCGGGATCGCCCGCGAGCTGTGTCCCGATCGCATACGCCTTGGCGCCGAGCTGTGCGAGCTTCTGGCGACGAATCGCGTTCGCACCCGCGATGCCGGCGAGGAGGTTCCGCACCTCATCCTCGGCTGCCTTCCAGATGATCGCCTCCTGCTGCAGCGCGCGAACGGTGTCGATCGGCTGCCCGAGCGCCGCCGAAACGTTGTCGGATACTCCGATGACGTTGAGCGACGCCTGGACGATCGGCTCCGAATTCGCGCGGCTGACGCGCAGAGCTCTCCGCTCTTTGCTCGTCAGCGCCGTGGCTGCCGGGAGCTGCGAGCGCAGCGTACGAATCTGCTCGATGGTCGCTTCGGGCGTGAGCGACGGCGCCGGCTGCGGCGTTTCCGCGGCGGACGTCGTGGGGCCGTTGGTGTTGATCACTGTCATAAATCCTCCAAATCTCTCTCTCATGGTTGAGGCCGGGAGGACGCCGCGACTCTGTGCACGAGTGCGAGACGTCACCGGCTGGAAGTGTTCGGCGACGCGCCGGCACTTCCGGTTAGTGTTTCCCGAGGTGTACCCCTCGGGCGTCTCGCGGCAGGAAGAGCACAGCTCGATTCCCGCAACCGGTACGTACTATCCGACTCCTTTTCAGGACCCCCGTACCGCTCGTTTGCCGCTTGCGCAATAAGTTGCGCTCGTCTCGGCGATTTGTCAAGCCCCTAATTTTGTAAAGTCATTCTTGATGGCGAGACGTGGAGACGCTCATCCATCCTTCTCACCCGCCGGAAACCCCCGTGGATTCGAGGGGCGCATCGCCCGCATTACCGTTACGCGGCGTCGCGTCAGATGCCGCCCGTGCGCTGCCACGTGGCCGCTCGCTGGTGTCAGCTTCGCCGTCTCTGCCGAACGTCGTACGCACGCTGGCGACTGGTGACGCCACCCTGGTGACGGGTGACGGCGGCGTGGCGCCGCGTGGCGCCAGCGTGGCGACAGCTGTCTAGCGTGTCGGCGACCGGTGAATCCTCGCCGCGTTCAGGTGATGCACGGCTGCGCAGTCCGTTTTCCTCGCCGGCGTCACCTGAATCCTGGGACGCGCCGAGAAGATCCGCGCTCCGCGAGCCAGATTCCTCGGTCGACACCGCAGCTTCCGCAGTGGCTCCGAAAGGATTTTCAGTGCGGAGCAGAGATTCCCGGCTGCGCACGCGCGTCGCCACGCGGCGAACGCCCGCATCAGCGCGGATGACGGCGCCTTTTCAGCGGCCGCAGGTCGCGCCAGTACCGATGACGCAACGCGCATTACGCGCGGAGAAACAACTTGGCCCGA
>DASXIH010000550.1:0-12499 GCA_036498125.1 Thermoanaerobaculia bacterium | reverse complement strand
ATGTAGTCGACGGCGCCGAGGTCGAAGCCGCGCGCCTCGTCGCCGACTTCTTCCTTTGCCGTGACGAAGATGACCGGAATCCGGCTCGTCGCCTCGTCCGCCTTCATGCGCCGGCAGATCTCGAATCCGTCCAGGCCCGGCATCACCACGTCGAGCAGCACCAGCTCGACTGCGCCGCCGGCGACGATCTCGATCGCGCGCTCACCGCTCGTCGCGAAGAAGAGCTCGTAGTCGTCGCGCAACGCCTCCGCCATCACGCGGATGTTTGCCGGCTGGTCGTCGACGATGAGCAGCTTTCCCTTCATCCGTTTGCCTCGAGCTGATCGAGATAGCGGCGGGCGGACTCGAAGTCGAGGCGGTCGAGCGACTCTTCGAGGAGGCGGAGCGGCTCGCTGTTTCCGACGGCTGCCTTCAGGTCCGCGAAGCAGTCGACGGCGGCGAGGTTGTTCGCCTCGAGGTGCTCGCGCATCTTCTTCGCGATGGGAATGAAGGTTGTCGTAGGCCGGGCTTCAGCCCGGCTGGGGCGGGCTGAAGCCCGCCCTACGTCAAGCATCGAATTCAACGTCTCGATGCTCTCCGTCGTTTCGTCGATCGCGGCGGCGAGGTCGCCGAGGACGACCGGGACGCCGCGGCGGATCCACGATTCGAGCGTCGCCGCTTCCTGCGCGATCTGCTTCGCGCCCATCGTCGCGGCGGAGCCTTTCAGCGTGTGCAGGAGGTCGTGCGCCCGCGCCATGTCGGATTCCTCGATCGCCTGGCGGATCTTCGGAAGCGTGCCGAGGAGGTCGCGGCGGAACTCGGCGATGAGGCGGCGATAGAGGTCGATGTTGCCGCTCGTCCGGCGGATGCCGTCGCCGACGTTGAGCCCCGGCAGCACCTCCGGCAGCGGCGGCGCGGCAGCGGGCGCGTCCTGCTGCTTCGTCTCGCTCTCCACATGAATCCAACGGCTGAGCACTGTCAGAAGTTGTTCCTCGTCGATCGGCTTCGCGATGTAGTCGCTCATGCCGCAGTCGAGGAAACGTTCGCGGTCGCCGAGCATCGCGTGCGCCGTCATCGCGATCACCGGGAGCGCCTGCAGGTGCTCCTGCGCTCGGATCGCCTTCACCGTCTCGACGCCGTCGAGCTCCGGCATCTGCACGTCCATCAGCACCGCATCGAACCGCTGCGCCGCGATGGCGTCCAGCGCCTTGTAGCCGTTGATCGCCTCGACGACTTCGAGTCCGGCGAGTGTCAGCAGCTCGCGCGCGACCTCGCGGTTGATCTCGTTGTCTTCGACGAGCAGCACCTTCTTACCCGGCGCGAAGCGCGTCCGCTGCACCGTCGTGGCCGATCGCGCGCGGCGTTCGGCCGGCGAGAGGACGCTCAGCAGCGCGTCGTGCAGCGTCGACGGGCTCACCGGCTTGTGGAGCACGGCGTCGATCCCTGCTTCTTCGGCGTGCCGCGTGGCGTACTCGCGCTCGTAAGCGGTGACGAGGATGACCGGGAGCCGCGCCGGCAGATCGCGTGTCCTCGTCAGCCGCGACGCAGCCTCGGCGCCGTCCATCCCCGGCATCTTCCAGTCGAAGACGGCGAGGCGGTACGGCTTCCCTTCGCGCGCGGCGCGGATCGCCTCCTCGACCGCTTCCTCGCCGCTCGGCACCGCGGTGACGTTGCAGGCGAGCGAGCGGAGCATGTTGGACAGCACGGCGCGCGCGCTCGCGTTGTCGTCGGCGACGAGGACGGGGAGCTCGCGGAAAGCGTCGGCGAGCCGCCGCGTCCCGCCAGCGCCGCGCGGAAGGTCGAACTGCGCCGTGAACGAGAAAGTGCTCCCGGCGCCGAGCGTGCTCTGCACCTGCATCTCGCCGCCCATCATCGCGACGAGGCGGCGGGAGATCGCGAGGCCGAGGCCCGCCCCGCCGAACTTGCGGGAGTTCGACGAGTCGGCCTGCGTGAACGGCTCGAACAGCGTCGGAAGGTTCTCCGGCGCGATGCCGATGCCGGTGTCGCGGACGGAGAACTCCAGCTCCGCGAGCTCGCGCCGCACCTCGTTCGCGCGGATGTCGACGACGATCTCGCCCTCGCTCGTGAACTTCATCGCGTTGTTGAGGAGATTGAGCAGCACCTGCTTCAGCCGCACCGGATCGCCGCGCAGCCGGCGCGGGACTCCGCTGTCGGTCGAGAAGACGATCTCGACGTTCTTCTGGGCGACTCGCACCCCGACGACGTCCGAGATGTCGGCGAGCAGGTCGTCGAGGTCGAAGTCGGCGCGCTCGATTTCGAGGCGTCCCGCCTCGATGCGCGAGAGGTCGAGGATGTCTTCGATGATCGCCGCTAGGAGGCGCGCCGAGGAGCGGATCTTCTCGAGATACTCGCCGACTTTCGATGACGGCTCGCGCTTCATCGCCAGCGCCGTCATGCCGATGATCGCGTTGAGCGGCGTCCGGATCTCGTGGCTCATGTTCGCCAGGAACTGGCTCTTGGCGCGGTTCGCCGTCTCCGCCTGTTCTTTCGCCTGCTTTAGCTCTTCCTGGACGAAGCGCCGTTCCGCGCGCTGGCGCTGCAGTTTGAGCATGACCCGGAGGATGACCGCCCAGACGACGATCAGCAGCGCCACGACCGCGAGGCCGATGATCGTCATCTCGGAGCGGACGTCGCTCGTCAGCTGCTGGAAGAAACGGTCGCTGACGCGGAACGTGGCGATGCCGAGGACTTCGTACGTTTCCGGGTCGTACAGCGCGACGTTGGTGCGGAAACCGCCGCCGGCGCTGGCGCCGCGGTGCAGGTCGAGCGACCCTTTCGGCGCGTTGAGGACGTCGTAGTCGATCTTCAGGTCGATGCTCTCGAAGTACGGGATGCCGCTGCGCGCGTCGCGCAGAAGCAGCAGCTCGTCGAGCGCCGCCATCGTGTGGCGCACGCGCGGCGGCCCGTCGCCCGACTTGAGCGCCGAGGCGATAAAGTTCCCCTGCGATCGCGCCAGGATCTCCGCCTGCGAGACCGCTTCCGTTTTCAACCGCGGATGGAGGACGGCGGTCCAGTAGAACGCCACCACGCCGCCGAGCAGGATGCCGAGCAGCGCGAAGACGGCGGTGACGATGGTGGTGACGCCGCGCGACGACTCGGTCATTGATACACCTTCGCCACTTCCATGAAGAACGGTTTGAGGGTGATCTGCGACGCCTCGACCGTCGCCCGGTTCACGTACGGGCGGACCTGCGCCTCGACCGAGAGTCCGCCGAGGACGCCTTTCTCGACGTGGCCTTCGAACGGCGAGTACACGATCATGCGATGCGTGATCCCCCAGTGAATGATGGCGGTCAGCGGCTGCCTCGCCGGCGCGTCGGCGAGGAAGATCCCGGCGGGAACGCGCTTCTCGTACGCCGCGAAGTTCGGATCGTTCGTGACCTCGGTGACGATCGGGATACCGCGGACCTTGTCGTCGGTTGCGAAGCGCTGCGCGAGATCGGCGGCGCGCGCTTTGTCGTCGACGTAGAAGAAGACGATGAGGAGCTGGTTCGGGGCGACGGTCTTCTTCGCGAGGTCGAGATCGGCGGCGAGCAACGCGCGAAAGAGCCGGATCCCTGCCGCCGCCCGGCGGTCGTTCACCTCATCGCCGAGGACGAGCGAAGGGAGCACGAGCGCCAATAGCAGCGCGACGAAGGAGCGGCGCATGGGAGTTGTCGGAGCGACCGCCCGATTTTCGCATGAAGTGGGAGAGTGGTGACTGGTCACTGATGACTAGTCACTCGGATGGCGATGAGATATCTGCAGAACCCCACGAGATACGGTGCGCACGACAGCGCGATGGAAGTCGCTCGGACGGCGCCTGGGTGAAATGCGAAGCAACACAAAGCGCAACGTACGACGTATGAAAAGGGGAGGACCCGGCCGTCTAGGGGTCTCCGATCGCCGGTGGAGGTGCATACTCCTCCTGATCATGAAAAAGAAAACGCTCTTCAAGGAAACGGACATCCGCATCCCGGGCTCGGTCGCTCTGCAGAACGGATGGATGACGGCCGCGGAGTTCGGCATGCTCGCGGAGTCATATCGGGAGGCTGCGCAGGCCGTGGTGAACGCTCTGTCCGAAGACGAGGTCTTTGCCAGTTCGATGTCTCTTCGGCAGGGCATCCGGGCATACCCGGTGTTCTTCCTCTACCGGCAGGCCCTGGAGCTGACATTGAAAGGGATCATCGTGGCCGGCATTGAGCTCGTGGAGCACGGTGGCGGCAAGATCGATCTGGACGCGCTGTACCGGACGCATAACTTCGAGAAGCTGCGCCCTGATCTGGAACGCGTGATGGAAGAGATGGGCTGGGGCTGGAATCTCGGCATTCCGGGCTTCACGACGATCGCAGACTTCCGACGGTTGCTTGCGGAGTTCGACGAGTTCGATGGCAACTCTGCGGTGTGTCGCTATCCGGTAAATGCGGATGGCAGTCCGTCGATGGCGGAGCAGAGATGTATCAATCTCTTCGATTTCGCGGAGACGATTGATGCCGTTCTCGAGGTCTTGGACCATGCTCCAGGCACGATTCATAGCTTGGCGGAGGACTACCTGAGTTACGCAGCCGACGCAGCGCCTTCTGAGTCGGGGACCTGATCGCCGACCCGTCATCCCTCCGCTTCCATTCGATCAACGCGCCGCGATCGGATTGCGGACCCCCGCCTTCTAGTTCCGGGACTGCTGGTCACCGCCCCTGCGCTTGCTGGTCTCTGAGGATGAGGCACGTGCTGGTCGCTTTCGCGACTAGCTTCTCGTCGGCGGCAGTGACGACTTCACATTCGAGGTAAACGAGCGTCTTGCCGGCGTTGACGACGCGGGCGCGGGCTTCGAGGTCGGCGTCAAAGACGGCGCGGAGGTAGGTCATGTGCAACTCGATCGTCGTGAACGACTCACCGAGCTGCAGGAGGCTCGCGCACGCCATCCCCATCGCGGCGTCGGCGAGGTCGCAGAGGATTCCGCCGTGGACGGTGCCCATCGGGTTCGCGTGCTTCTCACGCCGAGCGGCGAGACGAAAGACAGTGGCGCCTCGCTCGACTTGAACCGGCTCGAATCCGACGAGCGTCGCGATCGGCGGCGGAAACCGCATCGCGAATCCCTCGGTCTTCTCACCCCGCATCGCCCGCTGCAGCGCCTCGAGGACGTCCATAGCGCGATCATGGACGTGGAAGGTGGCGGATTCGCCGTTTCTGCCACTCGCAGGAATGGCTAGGTGGTCGTGGTCGTGCCGGTCGTACCCGTCGAATCGGTTGAGGTGCTGCCGCTCGTATCGGTAGCCGGCTTCGTCTTCGAGGAGGTCGAAGTCGTCGACGGAGTCGCAGTCGACGGCGTTGCTGTCGGCGGTTTGCCCGGTTTCGGCGGCTGCAGACTCGTCGTCGTGGCGACGTTGCCGCCGTGTACCGTCGGAGCGACCGCGGTGGAGGTGACGGCGCCGCCGCCTGTAACGCCGCCTGGCACGGTCGAGCCGCCGTTGCTAACGACGACCGGCGGGTTGCCGGCGCCGGCCGCACCGGCGGGGAGCGGTGGGACCGGGGTGATGGTGGAGCTGGTGTCGGTTGCCACGGCCGCTGTCGCGGTGGTCTGCGACGAGGTCATGCTGGTTTGCGTCGACTGCGTCTGTTCGGTCGATTCGGAACGGCTGCAGGCGGCGAGTAACGCAACGAGGGCGAGCGCGAGGATCCTCACGAGGTGCATACTCTCGCAAGATGCTCGCCACGCTTTCCCTGCTGCTGCTGACCGCGGGCGCGCCGCACGTGCGGAGCATCGCGGAGCCCGACGTGCGCATCGGCGAGACGCTCACGCTGCGCATCGACAACCTCGACGCCGCGCAGTGTAAGTCGCTCATCCTCTTCGTCGACGGCTGCGCAATCGACGGCCTGACGCCCGACTGTTCGCACGCCGGCCAGGTCCGCTACGCGCTGGTCCTCAACGACCAGAACGTGAAGGCGTGGCACGCGCTCTTCGCCCGCGCACCCGGCTGCTGCCGCAACGTGAGCGTGAGCGCAGGAACGGAGATCCACGAGCTCGGCACGGACGTGGTCGACGTCCCGATGCACATCATCAACCGCATTCGTTGGGTGATCACGATCGTGCTGGCGCTTCTCGCCGCCGCCGCAATCCTCATTCTTCGCTGGCGGACGGCGCTCCTCCACAACCTGCCGCGCATGCAGATCGCTGCTTTCGCGCTGGCGATCGGCATCGCGTACGGCTACATCTGGTCGACTACCGGCGAGGTCTCGACGATCAACGGCTCCGCCCTCTCGATCCTCGGGATCGGCCTCGGCACGGCCGCAGGCAGCGCGATCCTCTCGTCCGGAAAACGCGTCAGCGCAGTGACGGCGGTGAAGGCGCTGGCGAATGACGGCATCGAGGCGCCGGTGGAAACGCCGGTGCGGTTCGGTCTGCACTCGCTGCAGGCCGCCGTCTGGACCGCAATCATCGCGTTCATCTTCATCGCCGCGGCCTACCGTGAACTGGAAATGCCCGACCTCAGCGAACAGGTCCTCGCGATCCTCGGCATCAGCGCCGGAACCTATCTCGCTCTCTCGTTCAAGAAGCAATGACAGTGATCGCGCTCCTGAAGGAGCTGATCGCGATCGACTCCGTGAATCCGTCGCTCGTTCCGGGCGGCGCGGGGGAAGCGGAGATCGCACAGCGGATCGCGGCTGAGCTGCGAAGCTTCGGGGCGGCCGTCGAGGTGCAGGAGGCCGCGCCGGGACGCGTGAACGTCATCGGCGTGCTCGAGGCGAAGACGCCGGGACGATCGCTGATGCTCTGCGGACACAGCGACACGGTCGGCGTGGAAGGGATGACCGCGCCGTTCGATCCGGTGGAACGGGACGGAAAGCTCTACGGCCGCGGTGCGCAGGACATGAAAGGCGGCGTCGCCGCGATCCTCGCCGCCTCCCGCACCATCGCCGAGAAGAACCTCCTTCGCGGCGGAAAGCTCGTGATCGCGATGGTCGCCGACGAGGAGCACGCGAGTATCGGCGCGGAGCATCTCGTGAAGTCAATGCGCTGCGATGCGGCGATCATCTGCGAGCCGACCGATCTCGCGGTGGGCGTCGGGCACAAAGGGTTCGAGTGGGTCGACGTCGAGACGCACGGCGTTGCGGCGCATGGCAGCCGTCCGGACGAAGGGGTCGACGCCATCGTGATGATGGGCCGCGTGCTCGCGGGCATCGAGGCGCTCGATCAGCGTTTGGCCTCCGCGCCGCCGCACCCACTCCTTGGCCGGCCGTCGGTCCACGCATCGCTGATCCATGGTGGTCGTGAGTTGTCGACCTATCCCGACCGCTGCACGCTATCGATCGAACGCCGCACCGTCGACGGTGAGCGCGAAGGAATCCTCCTCGACGAAGTGCGCGAGATCATCGCGAGTCTCGACGCCGAGGCACGGCTCACGTTCACGCGGCGCCCGTACATCACGCCGGAGAGTTGCGAGCTGCTCCAACTCCTCCCCGGCCCGCGCACGGCGCTCTCCTTCTGGACCGACGCGGCGATCTTCGGCAGCGCCGGCATTCCGACCGTCGTCTACGGTCCCGGCGGCGCGGGGCTGCACGGCGTCGAAGAGTATGTCCGCATCGACGATGTCCTCACCTGCCGTGACGTGCTCATCGATTTGGCGCTTAGAATGACTCATGCGCGCTAAGTTACTGGTCCTTCTCGGCGTTCTTTCTGTCGCTCTTCCAGCGGCGGCGCAGTGGGAGCCGCCGAATGCGCCGAAAGACAAGCCGAATGACGGCGGGACACCCCTCGTCTACTTCGCGCATTCGTACTACCGCGACCATCCGAACGTCGCCGGCCTCGACGACCGGATGTCGGTGCACGTGCAGAATCTCGAGTCGCTGCTGGCGAAGGTCGACGACAACTGCAGCGCGCTGGTCCTCTTTCTCGACGGGATGCCGCTCAAGGGCATCCAGCCGGAGTCGTGCGACAAGGTGTCAGGGCACGTCCGCTACCGCCTCGAACGCGTCGCGAAGGACGACGCCGTCTGGCACGACCTCCTCGGCAGCCCGACGACGTTCAAGAAGCCGGTGAGCGTGAGTATCGGATCGACGACGTCGTTCTCGGCGCTCAGCACGGTCACGACCTTCGAACTCGAAGTGATCCCGGCGGGGCCGTTTCACGTCTATCTCGTCCTGCTCGTCGTCACCCTGATCGCGTTCATCTACCTCTGCAGCAACACGCCGGTGATCCGCGGCGGCACGCCTGACCAACCGCTCGCCGTTCGTCCGTACAGCCTCTCGCTTTTCCAGATGGCGTTCTGGTTCTTCCTCGTGATCGCGTCCTATGTCTTCATCTGGCTGATCTGCGACGAGTTGAACACGATCACCGATTCGGTGCTCGGCCTAATCGGTATCGGCGCCGCGACCGCCGTCGGCGCGAAGATCGTCAACGACCGATCGGTCGGCAGCGATGCCCCGTCCGTGACGCACGGTTTCGTGAGCGACGTCATCAGCGACAGCCACGGCGTCAGCATTCACCGCCTGCAGATGTTCGCCTGGACCCTCGTCCTCGGCGTCATCTTCGTCGCATCGGTCTATAACGATCTCTCAATGCCGGAGTTCAGCTCCACCCTCCTCGGCCTCATGGGCATCAGCTCCGGTACCTACCTCGGCGTCAAGACGCAGGCGAGCAAGACGAACGGGACGACACCGGAACCGCCAGTTGAGAGCACACCTGCGACTTAGGTCGAGCAAAGCGCGCCAGCGGGTCAATACCGGGGATTGAAGTTCGAGGTTCGAGGTTCGAATGAAGAGGTAAGAGGCGCGCCGACATCCTTCTTACTTCTTCCCTCGAACCTCGAACTTCGAACCTCAAGCTCCCGTAACCAAGAAGACTACCCGGCGATCACGTCCAGCTCGTCGATGATCTCGTTGATCGAGTGAAAGCGTAGCGAGGCCGGATCGGCGATCAGGGTGTCTAGGGCGGGGGTGGTGAAGCCGGCGGTGGTGAGCGAATCGCGCAACGGCAATGCGTCGGTGCGCAGTTCCTCGGGGGAATGGGGCAAAGCAGCAGCCGACGCGTTTTCGACGAAGGTTTGGCGCTCGATCGCGCCCCGGCGGATTTTGAGCTTCGCCTGGAGGGCGCGGATCGCGGAGACGACGTCGGGAGGAAGGGCGGTCAGCTCCTTCAGCGCGATGACGTCGCGCTGCAGCATCTCGACGATCGGCAGGAGTGTCGCGGCGTCGGGCGCGGTGAGCTCTCCCACCGCGCCGGCGACGTCGTTCATGGCGAATTCGATCTCGTTCACGGCGGCTGCGTTGACGCCGTTCGCAGCGTTCGCGATCGCGTTCGACAGCACGTCCGTGCCGAGGCGGATCTGGGAGCGAAGAAACGGATCTTCGATCGCCTCGATCGCGCCGCGGAGCTGGAACAGCGCCGCCTGCATCATCGCGAGCTCGGTCATCCCCGCTTTTCTAAGAAGTTTGCGAGCCCGGCGACGATGTCGATCGGGAGCGGGAAGACGATGGTCGTGTTCTTCTCGACGCCGATCTCGGTGAGCGTCTGCAGGTAGCGCAGCTGCAGCGTGGTCGGCTCGGTGGCGAGGACTTTCGCGGCGTCTGCGAGGCGCTGCGCCGCGGCGAATTCGCCTTCGGCGTGGATCAGTTTCGCGCGCTTCTCGCGCTCTGCCTCGGCCTGTTTCGCCATGGCGCGGAGCATCGATTCGGGAAGGTCGACCTGTTTGACCTCGACGTTGACGACCTTCACCCCCCACGGCTCGGTGTGCTGGTCGAGGATCGCCTGGACCTTCACGTTGAGCGTGTCGCGGTGCGCGAGCAGCTCGTCGAGCTCTACCTCGCCGAGGACCGAACGGAGCGTCGTCTGCGCGAACTGCGATGTCTGGTAGCGGTAGTCGAACACTTCGACGACCGCGCGGCGCGGCTCGATGACGCGAAGGAAGACGACCGCGTTCACCTTCAGCGTGACGTTGTCGCGCGTGATGATGTCCTGCGGCGGGACCTCGAACGCCTCCTGCCGCAGGGAGATGCGCACCATCCGATCGATTGGCGCAAAGACGAGGAAGATGCCGGGGCCTTTCGCCTCCGGGAGCAGGCGCCCGAGGCGGAAGATGACGCCCCGTTCGTACTCGGGGAGGATTTTGATCGACGAGAGGATGTAGATGCCAAAGATGATGATCGCGATGAGCGCGAGGCCGGACGGCATGGTGAAACCTCCTTGAGACATGCGGGCCGGAATTGTACTGCCCGCCTGGGGAGCCAAAGAGTCTGGCCGTTCCCAGGCTCAGCCGGAAATGCGGGTTATTTGAGGTTGTTATGATGCGGGACAAGAAACGATAGCGGTCGCACGAGAAAGGCAAACCTCCGGTGACGGGGGGACGCAAAGCCCAGGATCTTCGTTGAAGACAGCCGGGCTACCGAACGTGATCAGGACCGCCAACCGAGGAGGCCCTGATGCGTTTGTGGAAGGCTGCGGTCGTTGTGATGTCGTTCGCGCTGTTCGCTGCCGAAGGAAAGGCGGCGACCTACTACGTCGCTACCAGCGGTAATGATGCCAACAACGGCGCGCTGAGCACTCCCTTCCGCACCATCAGCCACGGCGCCGCGGTCGCGCAGGCCGGCGACACCGTCTACGTCCGGACCGGCGTCTACAACGACCTCGTCCGCATCTCCTCGAAGGGCACGGCGGCGGCGCACGTCGGCATTCACGCGTACCCCGGCGAAGCGCCGGTCATCGACGGAACGGGCACCGCGGCGAGCACGGATCTCGTGGTCTTCTCGAACGCGCAGTACGTCGACTTCAGCGGATTCGAAGTCCGCAACTCGACGCACATCGGCATCTGCGTCTATCCCGGCAGCTTCCTGACGATCAGCGGCAACAACGTGCACGGCTCCATCCGCAACGGCATCTGGGCCGGCTACAGCAAGTTCGGAACGACGAGCGACCTCACGATCAGCGGCAACACGGTGTGGAACAACGTCCTCGAGAACCAGAACCGCACGATGAGCGGCGGCTGGGCCCAGGCGATCGGGACGCAGAGTGCGAACCGCGTGACGATCAGCGGCAACCGGATCTACAACAACTACGGCGAGGGCATCGCGTACGTCCTCTCCGACGGCGGCACGATCAAGAACAACACGGTCTACGACAACTACAGCGTCGAGATCTATCTCGACAACGCGCAGACGACGACGGTCGACAGCAACCTCGCGTACACGACGGGGAACTCGGCCTACTACCGCAGCGGCTATCCGGCCTCGGGCATCGGCACCGCGAACGAGAGCTACAGCACCTCGAACCCGCTCAACGGACTGACGATCGTCAACAATATCGTGCTGAATTCGAAGTACGGTTTTTACTACAGCAATGAGGCGAACGGCGGCGGCCTGCAGAACGTGACCGTCGCGAACAACACGTTCTACAAGGGCGCGGTCGATCTGCTCTGGATCGCCAGCGCGGCGCATGCGGGCAGCGTGTTCGAGAACAACGTCTTCTACCAGGTCGGCAACGTGATGACGAACGTCGCCGGCGGCGGCGTGACGTACCGGAACAACGACTGGTACGGCGGTACCGCCGGAACGGCCTCCGGCTCGGGCGACGTCCTCGCCGATCCGCGCCTGGCGAACGCCGGCGGCCTCACGGCGGCCGACTACAAGCTGACGCTCGGATCGCCGGCCGTTGCCGTGGGCCTGACGCTGTCGAACGTGACGGCCGATTACTTCGGGGCGCCGCGCGCGGTTGCCTATGACCTCGGCGCGCACCAGCTCGGCTCGGCGAATCTCGACGCCACGGCGCCGAGCATCCCGGCTGCTCTGACCGCCACCGCGGCGACCAGCAGCGTGATGACGCTCCTCTGGACGCCGTCGACGGACAACGTCGGCGTCACCGGCTACCAGGTCTTCCGCAACGGCAGCCAGATCGGCACGACGGCGGCGCTGACCTTCAGCGACAGCGGCCTCGCGGCCGGCACGCAGTACAGCTACACGGTCAAGGCGTACGACGCGGCGGGGAACGTTTCGTCAGCCAGCAACACGGCGACGACGACGACGCTGCCGAGCGGCGTCATGACCGGGGGCGCCGACACGATCGCGCCGTCGACTCCGGGCACGCTGGCCGCCACGGCGACGAGCTCGAGCGTCTCGCTGAACTGGGGCGCGTCGACCGACAACGTCGCCGTCACCGGCTACCGCATCCTGCGCAACGGCGCGTATCTCACGACTGTGACGAGCACGTCGTTCACCGACTCCGGCCTCTCCGCCTCGACGCTGTACAGCTACTCCGTCTCCGCGCTCGACTCCGCCGGCAATCAGTCCGGCGTGACGATGGCGACGGTGAAGACGCTGTCGAACGCCAAGCACCGCGCCGCGAAGTAACGGAGTCAACATTCCAATTTTGTGGCGGTTATCTTGCACTTTGTGTCGGCGGGTACAGAGATGAGAGATGACCACCTATCACTTCGATTACACGCTGTCTCGATCGAGACAAGACACCACTGAAGACACTCGCACGCCGCTCGGCATCGTGCTCCGGAACGACGCGCATGCCGGCGCCTACTAT
>DASXIH010000549.1:0-13073 GCA_036498125.1 Thermoanaerobaculia bacterium | reverse complement strand
CTCGGTTCGCGACACCGACGGCAACGGCTGCAGCGCCACCTCGGCCGCGACCACCGTGACGGTCAACCCGATTCCGCCCACGCCGACGGTCACCCCCGGCGGCCCGACGACGTTCTGTTCCGGCGGCAGCGTGACGCTGACCTCCAGCAGCGCGAGCGGCAACCAGTGGTACCTCAACGGCGCGCCGATCGGCGGCCAGACATCGCAGACCTACGTCGCGTCGGCCGCCGGCGACTACACCGTCGTCGTCACCGCAACCGGCTGCAGCAGCGCCGCCTCGGCCGCGACCACCGTCACCGTCAATCCCAACCCGAACGCCACCATCACCGCGCCGTCAGCCGTCTCCAGCGGCAGCCCCGGCAACATCGCCTCGGTCGCGAGTGCCGGAGCCGGTGCGACCTACAACTGGTCGATCACCAACGGCACCATCACCGGCGGAACGGGAGCGAACAGCGTTGCCTTCACCGCGGGTGCAACCGGCACCCTGACGCTGCAGGTGACCGTGACCACCGGCGCCGGCTGCGCGGATACGAAGAGCGCCAACGTCAATGTCGGACTCCCGGCGGTGACCGTCACCTCCGTCGCGCCGGCGACCGGCTCGATCAACGGGCAGACCGCGGTCAGCGTGAACGGCACCGGCTTCCTGAGCGGCGCGACCGTCACTTTCGGCGGCACCGGCGCGACCAGCGTCGTCGTCGTGAGCGCCACGAAGATCACGGCAGTCACCCCGGCGCACAGCGCCGGGTCCGTCAACGTCACTGTGACGAACACCAACACGTCGGCCGGCACGCTGACCAATGGCTATACCTACGCGCAACTCTTCGACGCGAACGGCGATCACACCATCGACCCGTCCGACATCTTCTATCTGATCAGCTATCTCTTCCTGCACGGACCGGCGCCTGTCGGCGGCATGACAGCGGGGGACGCGAACGGCGACGGCGTGGTCGATCCTGCCGACATCTTCTACCTCGTCAACTATCTCTTCCTCCACGGACCGGCGCCGTACAGCGAGCCGGTGGTGCACACCTCGTCCGTCTCCGCGCCGCTGAAGGGAAGCATCTCCCTCGGCCAGCCGGTACTGCGCGGCGACCGCTACGTCATTCCGGTCACTGTGAGCGGCGCGCCGTCCGCGATGTCGCTGCGACTGGGCTTCGACGCGGCAGGCGAGGGGGTGACGATCCAACGCGCCCCCGGCCTGCAGCCGGCATTCGAGATTTCCCGCCACGGCGACCGCGAGCTCACGTATCTCGTCGCCTACGACGGCACCATGGACGGTGTCGTCGCCAACATCGAGGTTCCCGCTGGCGCTCGTCTGTCGAGCATCCGGATCGAGGGTGACGGAACGCTGCTCTGCGACCGCGAGGGCATCCGCAAAGCCACCGTCGCCGCAGGAACACTGACCGTCAACGGCACAACCGTCGACGGCGGCCGGCCCCATATCGAATTGCCGAGGAGTGAACGATGAGTTATCCAACCAAACCCCTCTCCCTCCGGGAGAGGGTGGCCGAAGGCCGGGTGAGGGGCGTGATCCTCGCCCTTCTCGTGCTGACCGCGCTTCCGACATTTGCCGCGGTCGTGGCCCCGGACGTAGTGACGATCGGGACCGCCGTCAACTCCGGTTTGACCGCGGACGTCCCGGTCTACATCCGCGACACCTCCGGCAGTCCGCTCGGCATCGACCAGCCGTTCGGCTCGCGCATCCAGTCGTACAGCATCAAAGTCGACTACGCGCCCGCCTCTGCGATCCAGTCGGTGACGTTCACGCGCGCCGGGATTACGCAGTCGCTGACGCCGGCGTTCGAGTCGTCGCCGGCATCGGCCGGCTCCATCACGCTCATCGACACGTTCGATGAGACGACGAACCTCATTCCGTTCACGTCGAACGCGGCGCTTCCGGGAAACCAGGTGGGCAAGCTCCACTTCACCTTCGCACCGGGAACCCTGACGGGAACCGTCGTCACGCTCACGCTGGACCCGACGCTCACGCAGCTCTCCAACCAGGCCGGAACGACGAGCGAGACCGTCACCAAAGGGACGCTCACGCTCGTCAACGGCACCCTCGTGCAGACGCAGGACATCCCGCTGCTCGACCCGCGCATTCTCATTCTCCTCGGTATCGTGCTCGCTCTGATTGCCGTTCGTCTCCGTCCTTAATGTCCATTCCCCGGTCCCTGGCGCTTCTCGGTCTCCTCACATTTGCCCTCGGCGCCGCTGCGCAGGACGTCGTCACGGTCGGTACCGCGACGGCGAGCAACGGCACGGCCGACGTTCCGGTCTACATCCGCGACACGTCCGGGACGCCGCTCGGCATCGACAAGCCCGCCGGCTCGCATCCAGTCGTACAGCATCAAGGTGAACTACTCGCCGGCGTCCGCGGTGAGTGCCGTGACGTTCAGCCGCGCCGGGATCACCGCGAATCTCTCGCCGGTGTCGGAGTTCAGCCCGTCGAGCAGCGGCGCGATCTCGCTTCTCGACGCCCTCCAGGAGTCGAATAACCTCATCCCGTTCACGTCGAACGCCGGACTTCCGGGCAACCAGGTCGCGCATCTCGTCTTCACTCTCTCCGGAAGCGCGCAGCCGGGAACGTCGATCACCCTGTCGCTCGACGCTTCGCTGACGCAGCTCACCGACGAAGGGGGGACCGCGGCGACGAAAGAGACGCCGGCCAACGGCCACCTCTCGCTCGTCGACGGCGTGATCAACATTCCCGCCGCATCGCTTTCGCTGACCCCGCCCGTGAGGACGACGATCGTCGGATCGACGACCTCGTTTACGGCTACCTTCAGCGCCAATGTCGCGGCCGACACCACGGTCACGCTGCTCTCATCGTCACCCGCGGTCGCGAGCGTTCCGGCGTCAGTCGTCATCAGCGCCGGCTCGAAGTCGGCGACCTTCGACGCGACCGCCGTCTCGCCCGGCAGCGCGACGATCACCGCAACGGCCGCCGCGTCGGCGCAAGCGAGCGTGATCGTCAGCGCGTCGTGCATCACTCCTGCGGCTCCCCAAGTGAGCGCGCCGTCCACTACTACTACCGCGTCCGGGCACACTGGAAGGTATCGACCTGCGACACGACTTCCGACAACTCGAACGCCGTCTCGGTCCTGATCACCTCCGGCGCCGGGATCCTCACGGTCGTCGGCTCGACCCCCGGGACCAACGGGTCGTACTTCAAGACCGCGATCCAGCTGTACAACCCGACCGCGAGCACGATCTCGGGAAAGATCGTCTTTCACCCGCAAGGCGCCACCGGCTCCGATGCCGATCCGGCCCTCGCGTACGCGATCCCGGCGCACGCGACCCGGTCGTACGCCGACCTGCTCCCGGCGATGGGCGTCGCGACCGGCCTCGGCAGCGCCGACATCTCCGCCGATGCAGGATCCTCACTCCCTACCGTTCTCGCCCGCGTCTTCAACGACGGCGGCATCCTCGGCACCAGCGGCCTCTCCGAAGAGGTCATCACCGCGGACTCAGCGCTGCAGACCGGCGACTCCGGCGTCCTCTTCGCGCCCGCCGACGTCCAGAAGTTCCGCCTCAACATCGGCATCCGCACCTTTCCGCCGGTGCGTCGATGAATGTGGCCGTCCGCGACAAGGACGCCAATGTCGTGAAGAGCACCAGCCACTCGTACGCCGCGACCTTGTTCACCCAGCCGGCATCCGTCACGTTCCTCGACGGCTACGCGCTGACAGGAGGGGAGACCATCACCATCGACGTCACCTCAGGCGCCGCGATCCTCTACGGCGCAACGACGGACAACACCACGAATGACCCGAGTGTCCAGTTCGTGACGCATCATTAGGCCGAATCGCTCATTCGGCACTCGGCAGTGCCCATTTGACACTCGCCGGTGCCCATTTGGCACTCGGCGGCGCCAATTTCACACTCGGCGGTGCCCATTTGGCACTCGCCAGTGCCGATTTCGCACTCGGCGGTGCCCATTCGACACTCGGCGACGCCCATTCGGCACTCGGGGAGTGCCGATTCGGCACTCGGCCGTGCCATTTGGTACTCGCTGGGTGCCGTTCGAGCGTCGCCTTCTGTCCGCGGGGCACTCGCGGAACGAAATCGGGCTCCGAGCTAACGCATTCGGGCACGTCCGAGTAGAAAAAGTCATGACGGCCGTGACTTTCAGACACCCGCGTCTGCGGAACCCGCAACGTCGGTCACCGAATCCATGAGACCATCCGCCCGATGCCATTTTCGAAATTCGGACTGCACCCTGACCTGCTGCGCGGAATCAAAGAGCTCGGATTCACGCGTCCCACGCCCATCCAGACCGATGCGATCCCTCCCGCCATGGCGGGGAAGGACCTGCTCGCGGCCGCGGCCACCGGCAGCGGAAAGACGGCGGCGTTCGTCCTGCCGATCCTCCATCGCCTCATCGAGAAGAAGCGCGGGACGACCCGCGCGTTGATCGTGACGCCGACGCGCGAGCTCGCCGCGCAAATCGACGAACATCTGCGCGACCTCGCCGTCCACACCCCGCTCTCCGGCGCGTCCGTCTTCGGCGGGGTGGGGATGGGGCCGCAGGAGCACGCATTCAGGAGCGGGGTCGACGTCCTGATCGCCACGCCGGGACGCCTGCTCGACCATTTTCAGTACCCCTACGCGAAGCTCAGCGGGCTGGAGATCCTGGTGCTCGACGAGGCCGACCGCATGCTCGACATGGGCTTCCTTCCCGACATTCGCCGCGTGCTGCAGCACCTGCCGGTGAAACGCCAGACCCTCTTCTTCTCGGCCACCATGCCGCCGCCCATCGTGCAGCTCTCGCGCGAGATGCTGAAGAACCCTGTGATGATCTCGATCGAGCGGAAGGCGGAGCCGGCGGCGGGGATCACCCAATCCGTCTTTCCGGTCTCCCAGGACCTGAAGCTGGCGCTCCTCGAAGCGCTGCTCTCGCGCGGCGAGATCCGCAGCGCCATCGTCTTCACGCGCACGAAGCACCGCGCGAACCGCGTCTTCGAACAACTCGAAAAGCGGCGGGTGAGCGTGGCTAGGATTCACGGCAACCGCAGCCAGGTGCAGCGCACCGAGGCGTTGGCGGGGTTCAAGAGCGGGCGGTACCGCATCCTCGTGGCGACCGACATCGCGGCGCGCGGCATCGACGTCGAGGCGCTCTCCCACGTCGTGAACTTCGATGTCCCGCACGTTCCGGAGGACTACATCCATCGCGTCGGACGCACGGCGCGCGCCGAGATGACCGGCGACGCGATCACCTTCGTCGCTCCGGATGAAGAGGAGGACCTGCGCGCCATCGAGCGCGCCATCGCAAAGCGCCTCCCGCGGATCACCGTCCCCGACTTCGACTACTCGCGCCGCCCAACGGAAAAGCTCGAGATCCCGATCCAGGAACGGATCGCCGCCATCCGCGCCCGAAAATCGGAAGACCGGGCGCGGCACAAGGCGAAGACGGAGCGCCGCGCCGCCGCGGCGAGCACGCCCCAGCGCCGCGAGTCGCGGCCATCCGCCCCTTCGTCCCCGCGACCGCGACCGGCAAGCCCATCGCCCGCGCCATCAACGAATCGCCCGCGCCGCGGCCGCCGTCGGCCGTAGGCGCGCGCGGTCAACACCAAGAAACCGCGTAACCTCGCAACCCCGTAACCCATCCTAGAGGAATGCCGCGAATCACGCGCTCTGTTGCTCCCCGCGTGCGCAACATCTCCAGATTCCTCCTCGCTGCGTCACTCATTCTGGCCGGCTCGGCCGCGTTCGCCTCGGACGCCGTCATGCCGCTCTCCCAGATCCATAAAGGGATGAAGGGGTACGGCGTCACCGTCTTCGAAGGCACCAAGCTGGAGAAGTTCGACGTCGAGATCGTCGGCGTGATGACGAACATCGCCCCCGATCAGGACATGATCATCGCGCGCGTCGCCAACCCGGTGACGGATCACGCCGGCATCATCGCCGGCATGAGCGGCTCACCGGTCTACATCGACGGCAAGGTGATCGGCGCACTCGCGTACGGCTGGCAGTTCGCTAAGGACTCCATCTGCGGCATCACGCCGATCGACGAGATGCTGAAGATCGCGTCGCGCACCGGCGGCAAGATGGCCTCGAGCGAGATCGCGGCCGCCACGCCGCGCATCACGGGTGCCGAGTTCCTGAAGGCCCTCGGCGGCAACAAGCCGGAAGCGGTCTTCGACAAGATCGCCAGTTCCTTCAACGCAAAAGCGATGAGCGCCTGGTCGGGAGCCAAGCCGATCGCGGTGCCGCTCTCGATGTCGAGCTTCGCGCCGGAGACGGTGCAACGCTTCGGTCCCTTTCTCGATGAGATGGGCTTCCTCGCCGTTCCCGCCGGAGCGAGCTCCGGCTCCAAGACCGTGAGCACGGACGCGAAGGCGGAATTCAAACCGGGCGATCCGATCGGAGCGGTGCTCCTTAACGGCGACTTCAACGTGGCCGCCACCGGCACGGTGACGCACGTCGAAGGGAACCGCGTCTATGCCTTCGGACACCCCTTCCTCGACATCGGTGAGGTCGACTTCCCGATGGCGAAGGCGGAGATCATCACGATCATGCCGAGCCTCGCCAGCTCGTTCAAGATGGCGAACTCCGGCGCGGTCGTCGGCGCGTTCCACCAGGACCGCGTGACCGGAATCATGGGAAGCGTCGGCGACAACGCCGCGATGATCCCCGTGACGCTCTCGGTCGACGGCAGCGGCGCCGAGAAGACGTATCACGTCGGCATCGTGCGGCACACGCAGCTCTCGCCGCTGATCCTCGCCATGGCGGCGGACACGGTCGTCGCGAACGCGCAGAAGGGGGCGGGCGAGCGGACGGTCATGCTCGACACCGACATCCGCGTGAAGGGCTACGAGCCGATTCACCTGCGTGAAGGGTGGGCGGGTGCCCAGGCGCGCAGCGCCATCCCGGCGTACCTCGCCGTGGTCTCCGGCTACCTGATGTCGAACGAGTTCCGCGACGCGACGATCGAGGGGATCTCGGTACGGCTGCATCACGACGACTCCCTCAAGACCGCGAAGCTGATGGAAGCTTCGATCGACACGCCGGAGAAGGGCCGCATTGCGCCGGGAGACACGGTGAAGGTCCACGCCACGCTCAAGCCGTACCGCGGCGAGGCGTTCACGGAGACGTTCGACGTCAAGATCCCCGACAACCAGCCGGTCGGAAACGCGTACCTCCTCATCGGCAGCGGAACGGTCATGAACCAGATCGACTTCTCGCTCGTACCGCCCGATCCGCGCACGCTCGGACAGGTGCTCGCGACGCTGGAGCGTCTCCGCCCTTCGACCGACCTGACGGTCGGCGTCTATTCGACAGATGAAGGGGCGGTGACGGCGGGGATCTACCTGCCGAACCTCCCGCCGACGATGCACGCCGTGGTGAGCAACGACACCTCCAACGCGGCGCAGGCTGCGGTGAAGTACCACTCCTTCGATCATCAGGCGCACCCGCTAGGCTACATCGTCGACGGCGCGCTGAAGATCGATCTCGACATCAAGCCAGCAATGTGAGGATGATGCGCTTTCGCTTTGCAGCCCCACTCTTCGCTCTGATCTTCACCACCTCCGCCTTTGCCGTCGCCCCGCAGTTCTGGCGGGTGCGCAATGCCGACGACTTCCTCGCCGGTGACATCGACGGATTCGCAGTCACCTCGCGCGGCGATCTCCGCGCCGGTCCGACGATGCGGAAGATCGCGTCGTTCACCGACCCCTTCGTCCTGTCGCAGACGACCGGCGCGAACGGCGACCGTTTCTTCGGCACCGGCAACGACGGGAAGGTCTACCGGCTCCGCGGGACCGACCTGAAACTCGTCTACACGGCGAACGAGCCGGAGATCTACGCGCTCGCATTCCACGATGGCGCGCTCTACGCCGCCAGCTCGCCGAACGGGAAGATCTACCGGATCAACCCGGAAGACGGAAAGGCGACCACCTTCTTCGATCCGAAGCAGGCGTACGTCTGGGCGCTCGCGTTCGCGCCGAACGGCGACCTCCTCATCGCCACCGGCGTCGAAGGGAAGCTCTTTCGCGTCTCGGCGAAAGGGGAAGGAAAGGTCGTCTTCACCGCTCCGGAGACGCACGTCCGCTGCCTGGCGCTGAAGAACGACGGGACCATCCTCGCCGGCGGCTCCGGCAAGGGGCGCATCTATGAGATCCGTCCCGACGGTACCTCGCGCGCTCTTTACGACTCGCCGCTGAGCGAGATCTCGACGATCTACGTCGACGCGAACGGCATCGGCTGGGCGGCGGGAGCGAGCAGCGCGTTGCCGGCCACCGCGCCCGCCGCGAAAGCCAAGACCGCCTCTTCCTCCTCTTCGGAACAGAAGAAAGAGGAGAGCAGCACGGCCAGCGCGAGCACGACGGCGACTCCCGAGGTGACGGTGTCGTTCGAGACGACGGCGAGCGACAGCAACTCGACCGGCAACGGAGAGATCTACAAGATCAATTCGGACGGTTTCGTCGAGACCGTGCGCAAGTTCGAGCACGAGCTCGTGTACGCCATCAGCGGCGGCAGCAACGGCTCGATCCTCCTATCGAGCGGACCGCAGGGGCGCATCTACTCGATGAAAGACGGCGAGGTGTCGCTGATCGCCACCGTGCCCGAGAAGCAGATCGTCTCCATCTCCAACGAAGGCGGCGCGACGCTCGTCACGACGACCAACAGCGGCGCCGTCTATCGGATGGACCCGCAGCCGTCGCAGAAAGCCGAGTTCCGTTCCGCGCCGAAGGACGTCGAGCGCTTCTCCCGTTTCGGCCACTACCGGATCGAGGGCGATGCGGCCGGCGACAACCATCTCGCGATCGCCTTCCGCAGCGGCAACACGCGGACGCCCGACTCGACCTGGAGCAACTGGTCGATGGCGTCGAGCAGCGTCGATGGGAACGTCGACGCGCCGCCGGGACGCTACATCCAGTGGAAGATGACGATGCCGAAGCCGTCGACCGACATGGCGGTGCACGGCGTCACGGTCGGCTTCATCAACCGCAACGTCGCGCCGGTGATCGACGCGATCGCGATCGCCGACCCGGCGGTCGTCTACATCAGCTCCGCGTATCCCGCTTCGCCGCAGGTCGTCGAGGCGACGAACCCCGACGAGAACGGCATCTTCACGAGCCTCGACTCGCCGCGCGAGAAGAACGAGCCGGGCAAGAAGGTGTACCGCAAGGGCTACCGCACCATCACCTGGCGCGCGCACGACGACAACGGCGACACCATCCGCTACTCGCTCGCGTTCCGCCGCAGCGGGACGGAGAAGTGGCTCCGCCTGCACGACGACCTCGACGAGACGAACTTCAACTTCGACACGTCGCAGATGCCGGACGGCAACTACGAGCTGCGCCTCGTGGCGAGCGACGCGCGCGACAACCCCGACACGCCGCTCACCGACACGAAGGAAGGGGTCGAGTTCCAGGTCGACAACACCCCGCCGCAGATCTCCTTCACGGCCGGCGGCAGCGACGTGGTCGTCCACGTGACGGACAAAATGTCGCCGATCGGACGGGTGGAGTACTCCGTCGACGCGCAGAAGTGGATTCGGATCCAGCCCGTGGACGGTATTTCCGACTCGCCCGACGAGACGTACCAGCTCCCGCGCGCGGCAGTGGCGGGGAAGTTCGTGATCATCCGCGCCGTCGACGGCTTCTACAACGTGGCGACCGAGGCGATTACGGTGCCATAATCGTGGTGTGCGGTCGTCCAAACTCGCCCTGCTGTTCGCCCTAACGCTGTTTGCCTGCGCGCGGGACGAACGCGCGCCGATGAACGAGGCGGTCGACGAGAACAAGCCGCAGGACGGCGGGACGGTCGTGCGGCGTCTCGAATCCGATATCGGCACGGTGAACCCGATCCTCGCGACGTCGAAGTACGACCGCATGATCGACAACTACATCTTCACGCCGATGGTCTACCTCGACACGAACCTTCGCCCGGTGGCGGGGCTCGCGAAGTCGTGGGACATCACGCCCGACGGGCGCTCGTACACCTTCCACCTCAACGAAAAGGCGACGTTCTCCGACGGCACGCCGGTGCTTGCGAGCGACGTCTACTGGACGCTGACGAAGATCGAGGACCCGAGCGGCGGCGCGGCGCAGCTCGGCGGCGACTTCGAGAACGTCGACATGGCGAAGACGAAGGTGGCCGATCCGCACACCATCGTCATCAGCTTCAAGGAGCCTCTGGCAGCGCAGCTCGTCAAATTCAACGACTTCAACATCCTGCCCGAGCATGTCTACTCGAAGGGCGACTTCAAGAACGACTACAACATCCGCGCCGTCGGCAGCGGGCCGTATCGCCTGGTGAAGATGGATCCGCAGAAGGAGATCGTCCTCGAGCGGCGCGAGGACTACTGGGGACAGAAGCCCTATCTCAAGACCGTCGTCCTCAAGGTGATGACGGACTTCGTCACCGCGTGGAACGCCATCAAGAAGGGCGACATCGACGAGACGAACATCTCGTCCGACGTCTGGATGATGGAGAGCCACCGGCCCGAGAACCAGCGGAAATTCGATTTCCGCCGCTTCTACACCTTGAGCTACAACTTCGTCGCCTGGAACGAGAAGAACCCCCTCTTCCAGGACAAGCGCGTCCGCCGCGCCCTCGGGATGTGCCTCGACGTGCCATCCATCATCAACAACCTCTACCACGGCACCGCGCGCGCCATGAGCGGCCCGTTCACTCCCGACGAGTACGCGTACAACCCCGCCGTGCCGGTGCTCGCGTACGACCCGATCGGCGCGAAGGCGCTCTTCAACAACGCCGGCTGGTTCGACACCAATAACGACGGTGTGCTCGACAAGGGCGGCCAGCCGTTCAAGTTCGACCTGTACGTCTTCGCCGGCAGCTCCATCGGCGCGCAGTTCGGGCAGATCTTCCAGTCGGAGTTGAAGAAGGTCGGCGTGCAGATGAACATCATCCAGCTCGACCCGGCGCAGCTTCTCAAGCACGTCATCTCCGGCGACTACCAGTCCGTCTACATGGGCTGGCAGCTCGACGCGGAGCCCGATCTCTACCAGACCTTACATTCGACGCAGACGCCCCCGAAAGGGCAGAATTTCGTCTACTACAACAATCCGGTCGCCGATCAATTGATGACGCAGGCGAGGGCGGAGCTCGATTTCGCCAAGCGCAAGGCACTCCTCCAGCAGCTCCACGCCGTGCTTTCCGCCGACCAGCCGTATAGCTGGACCATCCAGGTGTCGGAGAAGTGGGTGCTCAGCCGGCGTCTGCATGGAGTGAAGGTGAGCAGCGGCTACGGGCTCTTCACCTGGTACCCGGGCGAGTTCGACTGGTGGATTCCTCGCGACGAGCGGGTGCACGACCGCCCCGCCGGGAAATGACGGCCTACATCGCGCGCCGGCTTTTCTACGCCGTCTTCACGTTCCTCGGCATCACGATCGTCACCTTCACCCTGATTCACGCCGTCCCCGGCGATCCGATCGACTTTCTCGCGTCGAAGCGGATGGGAAACGTCTCCTCGCCGCGGCAGGTCGCGGCGCTCCGCCGCGAATTTCACCTCGATCAGCCGCTCGTCGTGCAGTACCTTTATTGGTTCCGCGGCGTCGTGACGCTCGACTTCGGCCGGTCGACGGTCGACCGGCGTCTCGTCGTCGATCGAATCAAGGAGAAGATGCCGCGGACGTTCGTCCTGAACAGCATGGCTTTTCTTCTGGCGGCGCTGATCGGGTTGCCGGTCGGGCTATGGAGCGCGAAACGTTCGGGGCGGCTGCTCGAGCGCGGGTCATCCGTTTTCTTCTTTCTTCTCTATTCGCTCCCGACGTTCTGGGTGGCCCTGCTGCTGATGGAGTGGGTCGCCGTCCGCTGGAACCTGCTGCCGCTCATCGGCATGACCTCCGACGACTACCTCACGATGACGACCGCGCAGCAGTTCGCGGATCGCGCGCGGCACTTCATCCTGCCCGTCATCACCCTCTGCTACGGAGAGATCGCCGTTCTCGCACAGTTCACGAAGTCGTCGCTGACGGAGGTGATCCGGCAGGACTTCATCACCACGGCGCGCGCGAAGGGGGCGGGGGAGGGCTCGGTCCTCCTCGTCCACGCGTTTCGCAATGCGTTGATCCCGCTCGTGACGCTCCTCGGACTCATCGTTCCGGGACTGATCTCCGGGAGCGTCATCGTGGAGACGATGTTCCAGTGGGACGGGGTCGGCCGCCTCTATTACGACGCGGTCTTCGCGCGTGACTACCCGACCGTCCTGGCGCTCACCGTGGCGACGGCAGTCGTGACGCTCCTCGCCAGTCTCGCCGCCGACATCCTCTACGCCGTCGCCGACCCGCGCATCCGAGTCGGCGCGAAGGTACGCTGATGTGGCGGATCACGTGGGAACGCTTCGTCCGCAGCAAGCTGGCCGTCGCGGCGCTGATCTACATCGGCATCATCACCTTCGTCGCGATCGCGGCGCCGCTGCTCTCGCGGTATGACCCGAACGGCGTCGAGCTGATTCACCGTCTCAATGCTCCTGACGCGCATCATCGCTTCGGCACGGACGACCTCGGCCGCGATGTGCTGACGCGGATGATGTACGGCGCGCGCGTCTCGCTGACGATAGGGTTCGCCGCCACCGCCATCTCGCTGATCGTCGGCTCGTTTCTCGGCGCGCTCGCCGGCTACTACGGCGGCGTGATCGACTGGATCGTCTCCCGCCTGATCGAAATCGTCCTCTGCTTCCCCTTCCTCTTCCTTCTCCTCGGGATCGTCGCGCTCTTCAATCCGTCGATGACGACGATCCTGGTTGCCCTTGGCCTCACCTCGTGGACGACCGAGGCGCGGTTCATACGAGCGGAGTTCCTGAAAGTGCGCGAAATGGACTTCGCACAGGCGGCGCGGGCGAGCGGCGCACGCGATGCGCGGATCATCTTTCGTCATCTGCTGCCGAATTCGCTGGCGCCGGTGCTCGTCTCGGCGAGCTTCGGGGTGGCGCAAGCGATTCTCATCGAGTCGGCGCTCTCGTTCCTCGGCCTCGGCGTCTCGCCGCCGATGGCGTCGTGGGGCGGCATCCTCTCCGTCGCCGAGGAGTACATCGACTACGCCTGGTGGCTCGTGATCTTCCCCGGGATGGCGATCTTCACGACCGTCGCCGCGTTCAACAT
>DASXIH010000548.1:0-8844 GCA_036498125.1 Thermoanaerobaculia bacterium | reverse complement strand
GCGCGTCAGCGCCGCCACCGGGGTTTCGAACGCCCGAGAGGACGCTGCCCCGGTAGGGGCAGCAGAAAATGGAGCATGCATGTGCCGCCCCTGCCGGGGCGGCATTTCCAAAACATTCTTTGCGACCCGGTGGCGGCGCTGGCGCGCTCGCCACCGGCTACCGTCGAGAGGCGCCTCCGGCGCCTCGTCTCAAGGGCCATCTAGGGCTTGAGGCCTCGGGGCCAAAGCCTCAGACCGCTACTGCGCGCCTGGCAATGGGTGCTTGTAGACCGGGTACGCGGGGCGGGGGAAGGTTTCTGGCGGGTGAGTCTTCAGCTCGTCCAGTGCGACGGCGACGGCGCGTTCGAGTTGCGGATCGTGGCCTTCGCGGACCAGTTTCGGATCCTGCTCGACTTCGACGTCGGGCGGGATGCCTTGATTCTCGACCTCCCACTGTCCCGTCAGGCCGTAGATCGCCCAGCGGGGGGCGGTGATGGAGCCGCCGTCGATCAGCGTCGGGTAATTACCGATGCCGACCAGGCCGCCCCAGGTGCGCATGCCGACCAGCGTGCCGACGCCGGCCTTGCGGAAATACCACGGCAGCGCGTCGCCGCCGGAGCCGGAGAACTGGTTGATGATCATGACCTTCGGTCCGAAGATCGCCGAGATCGGCTCGGTGTAGTCCTCGCCTTCGCGCCCCATGACGCGGCTCATCGGCTTGCGCCCGAGGTAATCGACGATGTAGTCGGCGAGGTCGCCGCCGTGGTTGAAACGCTCGTCGATGACGGCGCCCTGCTTGCCGACCTGCGAGAAGTAGTAGCGGTTGAAATTCGTGTAGCCGCCTTCCGCGGTGTCGGGGAGATAGACATACGCGAGGCGGCCGCCGCTCAGCTCGTCCACCTTGCGGCGGTTCGCGTCGACCCATGCGAGCTTGCGCAGGCGCCGCTCGCTGTCGATCGGCACGACGGTGACATTGCGCGCGCCCGCGCCGTCCGGCGACGGGCCGACGCGGATCGACGTCTGCACGCCGGCCGTGCCCTGGAAGTAGCTGTTGACGTCGTTCGAGCCCTGCACGTCGACGCCGTTGACGGCGAGGAGGTAGTCGCCCTCGTGGACCTCGACGCCCGGCTCGGTGAGCGGCGCGCGCAGCTCCGGATTCCAATTCTCGCCTTTGATGACGTGGGTGATGCGATAGCGGCCGTTCTCGATGCTGTAATCGGCGCCGAGCAAGCCGACGCTCACCGTGTCGACCGGCGGCCGGTCTCCTCGGCGGACGAACGTGTGCCCAACACTGATGTTCCCGGTCATCTCCTCGAACAGGTACGTCAGGTCGTCGCGGCTGCCGACGCCGGCGAGATACGGGTGGTACGCCTTCTTCGCGGCGGCGAGATCGAGACCGTGGAAGTGCGCGTCGTAGAGGAAATCGCGCTCGATGCGCCACACCTCGTCGTACATCTGGCGCCACTCGGCGGGCGGATCGACGTAGATCTGCATCGACGCGACGTCGAGCGCGCCTTCGTCGCCCGATGCCGCCTTGTCGGTTCCGTGGATCGCCCAGCTCTTGCCGCTATGGACGAGCATCTTCTCGCCGTCGCTGGAGAGGGCGAACTGCGACAGCCCCTTTGCGAGCGGCTCGACTTTGCGCTTCTCGAGGTCGAAGCGGACGATGTCGAACTTCGGAGAATCGCCGCCGACGGTGACGAGCGGAAACTGCGCGAGGAAGAGCTGCCCTTCCTTGCCGGCGAACAGGCCGCCGTAGTTCTGGGGCGGGATCGGGAGGGAGACGATGCGCTGGCCGAGGTTTTCGAAATCAATCGTCACCGGCGCGGCGGGCGGCTGCTTCGTGACCTTCTCGTCGCCTTTGGCGGCCGTCTTGTCGTCCGGTTTGGCGGCGGCCTTCGACGAGTCGGCTGCAGACGGCTTCGACTCCTCTGCGACCTTCTCTTCGTCGCTTTCGAGAGGGACAGGCGAGGGGAGGTCCTTGCGCAGCACCGCGGCGTAGACGGCGCGCGACTGCGGACGGCCGATGCTCGACATGTCGAGCCAGGCGGCGCCGAGGCCGACGTCGGTGCTGGCGGTGAAATAGAGGTACTTGCCGTTGCGGTCGAACTGCGGGTAGAGCGCGTCGCTCGTGCCGTCGGTGAGCTGCGTCGCCTTGGCGTTCGGAACCGAGTAGATGAAGACGGCGTGCTGCTGGCTCGGGAGCTGTTTCGTGTACGCGAGCCACTTGCTGTCGCCCGACCACGCCGGGTCGAATTCGTGCGCCGGCGAGTCGAAGCGGTCGGTGTCGACTCTCGTGATCTTCCCGGTGGCGACGTCGGCGATCCAGAGGTTGAGGCGCTTGTCGCTGAACGCGATCTGCTTCGAGTCGGGCGACCAGAGCGGGCGGTAGAAGTACGACGGCGGGTTGCCCAACGCGATCTTCTTCACGTCGCCGGTTCCGCTCTGGTCGGCGAGGTGCAGCGCGTATTCGCCCGACTCGTCGGAGAAGAACGCGATCCACTTGCCGTCCGGCGACCATGCGGGATCGCGGTCGGCGACGCCCGGCGAGTGGGTGAGGTTGCGGAAGTCGCCCTTCTCGGCGGGAACCGTGACGATCTCGCCGCGGGACTCGAAGACGGCGCGCTTGCCGGTCGGCGAGATGGCGGCGTTCTCGATGCCGCTCGCAGGATCGACCTTCTCGAAGTGCGGCCGGAACTGCGGGAGGTCGGCGTCGATCGTGACGTCGATCCTCCGGTCTTTCCCGGTCGCGGGATCGAAGAGGTGCAGCACGCCGAACTGCGAGTAGACGATGGCGCCGCCGCCTGCCGACGCGGAGCTGAAGTCGACGCCGCTGTTCGGGATGACGGCATTCGTCGCCCTGGTGGCGACGTCGTATGCATAGAGCGCGATCGAGCCGGTGCGGTCGGAGAGGAAATAGACCTTGTCGCCGACCCACATCGGGTTGGAGTCGTTGGAGTTCTTTTCCTGCGGCACCTTCACGACGCTGGAGTCGGCGAGGTTCGCGATCCAGATCGTGCGCGTCTGGCCGCCGCGGTAGTCCTTCCACGCCGGCTGCCACTGGAAGTTCGGCTCGTACGCGAGGCGCGTTCCGTCCGGCGAGTACGACGCCTCCTCGGCGCGCGCGAGCGGGACTTCCGCCGGCGCGCCGCCGGTCACCGGCACGGTATAGAGCTGTGCCGGATCGTTCTGGCTGCGGCGCGTGGATGTGAAGGCGATCCGCTTGCCGTCGGGCGTCCACGCGGCAACGAGATCGGTGCCCGGGTGGTACGTCAGCCGGCGCGGCTGTCCGCCGGCCGACGGCACGACGTAGACGTCGACGTTGCCGTCGTAGTCGCCGCTGAATGCGACCATCGATCCGTCGGGCGAGAAGAGCGGATGGCTCTCCCGCGAGCTGCCCGCCACGAGGCGGCGCGCTTCGCCGCCGTCACGCCCCACGATCCAGATCTGCCCCGCCCACGCAAACGCGATCTGGGTCGCGCTCACGGTGGGTGTCTGGATGAGCAGCGGCCGCGGTGCGGCAACCGCAGGAATGACGACGAACAGCGCGAGGACGACGACTCCGATTCTGCTTTTCATGCGTGGGGAAGTATATGGAGGGCCCGGCAGTGACGTTCGCCGGACTTCAACGTCCGAGGGAGGCCCATGCTCTTCTTACTTCTGACGCTTTTTGCCCAGCAACAGCCGCCCGACATGCCGATCACGCCGGCGCGGCGCACGCAGATCGTCGAGAACGCGGCGAAGAGGATCGAAGAGGAGTATGTCGACCCGGAGAAGGGGAAGGAGATCGCGGCGGCGCTCCGGACGACTTCGTTCACGCAGCTCACCGCGCTCGACTTCGTACGCGCTGTGAACGCGGTTCTGAAGACGAGCGGCGACAAGCACCTGCAGTTCGGCTACGACGCATCGCCGTCCAACGACGACGACGACACGCCCGCGGAAAAGGGCGCGTTCGTTACGCGACGGCTCGACGGAAACATCGGCCTGCTGACGGTGAAGTGGTTTCCGCCCCCGGCGAGCGCCGGCGACGATCTGATGAAGGCGATGAAGAGGCTGGCGCCGACGAAGGCATTGATCGTCGATCTCCGCAACAGCCAGGGCGGCTCGGCCGACATGGTGAATCTGATGTTGAGCTGCTTCATGCCGCCGGATCCGGTGCTCGTGTCGACCGTCTACTTCCGTCCGACGAATTCCACGCGCCAGTTCTGGACGCTGCCGTACCTCCCGATTCCGCGGTACGTGAACAAGCCGGTCTACATCCTGACGTCCAAACGCGACTTCTCCGGCGCGGAAGGATTTTGCGAGCACATGAAGCGGCTGCGGCACGCGATCGTCGTCGGCGAGACGACGCGTGGCGGCGCACACATGACGCGATGGGAGGTCGTGGACCCGAACTTCGGGGTCGCCGTCCCCGTGGCGCGTCATCTGGAGCACGACTGGGAAGGCGTCGGGATCACGCCGGATGTCGCCGTTCCGGAGGCGGATGCTCTCGCGACTGCGGTCGCGATGGTTTCAAGGAGGTAGCCGGACCCGCGAGCTGCTCGCGAAGCTGGCGTCACTTTGGAGCAGCGCGCCGCGCTGTGTGCGGCGCCAGGAATATGAGGAAAACACCTAAGAAGCAAAACAACGTCTCCGCCGCATCGCGTACGCCAAAGGCTACCCACGCGGATCCGCCGATGAAGGCGCACTACGACTTTGACTACTCGAAGGCGAAGCCAAATCGGTTGGCGTCTCGTTTTCCTCCAGAGGCGGTCGCTGTCGTCCTCGACCCCGATGTTGCTGACAAGTTGAAAGACCCCTCATCCGCGCTTCGCGCACCTTCTCCCCGCTTCGCGGGGCGAAGGGTAAGTAACACGAGCCCGAATATTTACCCCTCGCCCCGCGTCAGCGGGGAGAGGGTGGCCGAAGGCCGGGTGAGGGGAGCGTCACCGGAAGCCTGCCGTCGCGGAGGAGGTGCGTGACGTCGCTCTCGAGCGTCTTTGCCGTCTCGTCGCCGTACCAGCCGACGAAGTAGTCGGCGACGATGCCGTTGCGGTCGATGACGAAGATGTTCGGGATGCCGGCGTTGTCGACGCCGTAGGCGTGGCCGATCGAATTGCCGTCGACGTGGGGGTAGTGCATCTCCATCGTCTTCGCGAAAGCGTCGGGCTCGTTGTGCTCTTTCCACGTCGCGCCGACGACCTCGAGACCCTGCGCATGGTACGTCTCGTAGAGGCGTCTCACCGTCGGGATCGAGGCGCGGCAGGGTCCGCACCAGGTGGCCCAGAAGTCGAGGATCACGACCTTGCCGCGCAGCGATGCGAGAGAGATCGGGCCGCCGGACGACGGGAGCGTCCATTCCGGCGCGGGTTGGCCGCGTGCGGGACCGCCGGCCGTGAGCTCGTGCCGCGCGTAGGCGGGAGGGGCGTCGATCGAGAGCAGCGGCGCGCCGAAGCCGCGGAGGACCGTGAGGTTCGTGATGCGTAAGTCGGTCGTGCCGCGTTTGGCGCCGTCGGTCGTAGTGATGACGATCCGCCTCGGGAGGTGGTCCCGGCGGCTGATCGAGACGACGACTTGCACGCGGTCGTCCGGAGTGTGCTGTTCCAGGAGATCGCAAGTCGTGCCGTCGAGCTCCGCCACGCCGGCGGTGTGAAAGCGGCCGCCGAAGAGCTCCATGCGAAATGGTGTGGCGACTTGCGGCACGCGGCGGTTCAGCAGCAGACCTCCCATCCCGTGCAGCGGCGAGTCGACGAGCGTCTGCTCGCGGTCGCTCCGCATCCGGACCGTGGCGCCGTCGGACGTCAGAACGAAATGCTCCGGCGGCACGCGTTCGCCCGGAAGGGGCTTGCGGGTCGCGTCGACGCGAAGCATCTGGCGGTTGGGGAGTGCAGCCACCCCGAGCGTGATCGTCCCGCGCAGATCGCGCACTTCGGAGAGGTCCGTTCCTCCCGGCTCGAGCACGAAGTCGTAGCGTACGGCCGGCGTGTGTTGGAGGGCGTCGCGCAGCCCGGCAACCACCCGGTCCGCGTTGACGGGGTACCGCCGGCACTGCAAGACAACGATGGCAACCAACGCGAGCAGCAGTCTCTTTTTCATTGCGGCGTCACCTCCCATTGCGGGCGTTCGCGCCAGCGGTCGTGGAACCAGACCCACTGCTCCGGAACGCGGCGGATGTGCTCTTCGATGACGGCGGTGATGCGGGCGGTGAGCTCGACCGGGTCGTCGGTCCTGGCGCAGCGGAATGGTTCGGTGAAGGTGAGGATCTGCTTGCCGTCGGCGCGGCGCTCGGCGAGGGCGATGCAAACCCACGCCTCGCTGCGGATGGCGAAACGCGTCGGGCCGATGGGGGTCGGGGCGGGGATGCCGAAGAAGGGGACCTTCACGCTCTCGGTGCGGATGTTCTGATCGAGCACGAACGCGAGCATGCCGCCTTTGCGGATGACGTTGATCATCTCGCGCGCCGAGGCGGTCGAGCCGCGATCGATCGTCCGCACGCCGGCCTTCGCGCGGAGGTTGGTGATGAACTCGTTCATCTCCGCCTCGTCGCGCTCGCGCTGCAGCACGCTGACGGGCCGGCCGTACATCCCCATCGAGTAGCAGAGCCACTCCCAGTTGCCGCAGTGCGCGGTGAAGGTGATGACGCCGTCGCCGTCGTCGATCACTTTCAGCACGGCGTCCATGCCGGTGACGATGTTGAGCGAGTCGCGCGTCGCCAGGTCGAGCCGCGGCATCCAGAGGATCTCGGCGAGCGATGCGCCGTGGTGGCGGAACATCGCGCGGATGGTCTTGCGGCACTGCGCCTCGCTCCACGCCGGGAACGCCATCGCGATGTTGCGCAGCGCTTTGCGGCGCTCGCGGCCGACGACGTAGTACGCGGTGCGGCCGAGGGTGCGGCCGATGAAGCGAGCGGTCCGGAGCGGCAGGGCGCGCACGATCGCCCCGATCACGAGGAGCGTGCGGTAGAGGACCCTGCCTCTAAATGCTCTGTGCTTCGGGCTTGCCAACAGCGAAGTCCTTCACGATGGAGTCCCACACGCCGCGCTCGCGGAGGAGTCGCTCGACGATCTCGCGGAATGCTCCCTTCCCTCCGCGCGCCTCGAGCTTCCAAGTCGCCGCGGCTCGCACCTCGGCTGCCGCATCGGCGGGCGCGGCGGAGATGGCGGCGAGCGACATCGGGCCGAGGTCGGGGAGGTCGTCGCCGGCGTAGAGGATCTGGTCGAACGTGACGTTCAGTTTCTGCGCGAGACGCTGCACTTCATCGAGTTTGTTGGAAGCGCCCTGTCGCAGCTCGAGGATGCCGAGCTCGCGCGCGCGCCGTTCGAGGGCAGGAGAGCTGCGCGACGTCAAGAGCGCGACTTCGATGCCGGATTTCTGCGCGAGCTTCACCGCCAGGCCGTCGCGCACGTTGAACTCTTTGATCTCGCGATGTTCGCCGAGGTAGATGATCCGGCCGTCGGTCCAGACGCCGTCGACGTCGCTGACGATGAGGCGGATGTCGGTTGCTTGCGCCATCGGTCGGAGATGGTGACATACTCCGCCCGCCTTCGCAGGCCAGGTCAAATCGGTTGCTCCAACGGTCATCGCTCATCGTCGCTCTTCTCTTCGCGCCACTCGTGTTTGCGCAGTCGGCGGACGTGTCGGTGCTCAAGACCGCGTCGCCCGAGCCGGTTGCGTCCGGCGCAGCGCTCACTTACACGCTCACGGTGAGCAGTGAAGGGCCGGACGACGCGTCGAACATCACGCTCACCGATCCATTGCCTGCCGGCGTTCTCTTCCAGTCGATTTCTGCGAACGCTGGCTGGAGCTGCACGACCCCGGCGGTGGGATCCAGCGGCACTATCACTTGCTCGACGGCGTCGTTCGCGGCCGGCACCGTCGATTTCACCGTCGCGACGACTGTCTCTCCCTCGGTGAGCGATGGAACGCTCCTCGCCAACGTGGCGACGGTCAGCTCGACCACCGCCGATCCGCTCAGCAACAACAACACCTCGGAGGCCGACAGCACGGTGGCGGCGCCGGCGAGTCCGGCGCTGGCGATCACGAAAGCCGGCGCGCCCGATCCGGTGACCGCGGGGACGGATTTGACGTATACGATCACGGCGTCGAACAACGGCGACGTCGCTCTCGATGCCGCGGCGATTCGCGATCCGCTCCCTCCGTCGACGACGTTCGTGTCGATCGCTGCTCCGGGCGGCTGGTCTTGCGCCGGAACTTCGACCATCACCTGCAGCGCGCCGGGGATGGCGGCCATGTCATCCGCCGTCTTCACGCTCGTCGTCCACGTCGATCCGGCGACGCCGGCGGGGAGTCTGACGAACACCGCGTTCTTCGATACGACGTCGGGCGGCCGCGATCAGACCATCTCGGGCTCCGCTTCGACACAGGTGGTCGTCTCGGCCGATCTGTCGATCACGAAAAGCGATGCGCCTGATCCGGTCATGCCTGACGGCAACATCACGTACACGATCGGCGTCGCCAATCCGGGACCGAGCAACGCGGCGTCGGTGACGCTCTCCGACACGATTCCACCGTCGACGACGTTCGTGTCGCTCGTGCCTGCAGCCGGCTGGTCATGCTCCGGAACGTCCACGATCACCTGCAGCATCGCGTCGATGCCGATGGGTACGGCGTCCTTTCAGCTCACCGTGAAGACAGGCCTCGGCGCCGCCGGGACGACGCTGTCGAATACCGCGACGGTCTCGTCGCCTTCCGACCCGAACGCGGCGAACAACAGCGCGACGGCGACGACCACGGTGAGTCCGCTTCCGGCTGGGATCCCAGTGCTGGGAGGGCGGGAGCTGGTGATGCTTGCGTTGGTGCTCGCGCTGGTTCTGTGTGGCGCCGGCAATCCTGCCGGCGTGTAGGGGCCGGCTCTCAGCCGGCCCT
>DASXIH010000547.1:0-6147 GCA_036498125.1 Thermoanaerobaculia bacterium | reverse complement strand
TTCGAGATGCAGGTCGAAGCGTTCGGTGCGATGCGCGATGCGTTGAAGGTGTCCCTCGGCCGTCATGGCTTCGACGTGTACAAGTCCGCCGATCGCTACGACGACCTCGTCGAGTCCAAGAGCGGCAACGCCGACTACTACCTCGAGATCGTCGGCAACGAGCACGAGGAGCACCCTCTCGCCGACGGCCAGGTCGGCGTGGGACCGGTCGCTGTCGGCGTGACGGCGGTGAAGAACCGGCACTTCCTCGAGCTGCGCGTCTACGACGGCCGGACGCTCGAAATGCTGCGCTCCTATCAATTCAACGGCTCGAACACCAGCGTCATGCAGCGATTTGTCGGGCTGTACGGCTACGAATTCATGGTCTCGGTCTTCACCGCGCCCTGGACCAACCGGCGCGTGGCGCAGCAGGCGGTCGATTTGGTCGCGAACGACGCCGCCACGCACATCACCCGCGACCTGACCGAGTACCAGCATCGGAAATGACACCCGTCATCGTCCTCACGACCGTCGGCGAGAACCACGCCGTCCGCGAGCTCGCCACGGAGCTGGTCGAGCAGCGCCTCGCCGCCTGCGTGAACATCGTCCCGAACATCTACTCGATCTTCCGCTGGCGCGAGAAAGTCGACGGCGACTACGAGCAGCTCCTCGTCATCAAGACCGCCGCCGAGCGGGTCGACGCGCTGCGCGACGTCCTCTTCGGGCGGCATCCCTACGAGACGCCGGAGTTCATCGTCATTCCGATCGATCGGATCGAGGGGGCGTATCGCGAGTGGCTCCTCGAGTCCGTCTCCGCCGGATGACGAACACGATCGCCATGGCGAACAGCGTGGCGAACGAGATCGCGCGGCCGCGCACGAACGAATCAGGCATGTAGACGATGCGCACGCGGTGGTGTTTCTCCGGGACGTAGAAACCGACGAACGCGACGTCCGCGTAAAACGTCCGCACGCGTTTCCCGTCGATGTAGACCCGCCAGCCGCGCCACGCGGATTCCGTCATCACGAGCCATGCGGCGTTCGATCCGTTCACGTCGATCGTGTACTCGCTGCCGTGCCGCCGCGTCGTGATGGCCGGCTGGCCGTTCACGATCACGTGCTGCTCCGGATCATCCGTCTCGATCCACCCCGTGGCGGCGTAGTCGTTCGCGTGCGAGACCTCGTCGAGGATCTTCTCCGGTCCGCCGCCGTAGCGAATCTCGCGCGGCGCGAAGACGCGCGGCAGCACATGCGAGCTTTCGAGCAGCCGCGTCGCGTGATCGTCGAGGGCGATCCGCCACCCGTCGGGCGGCGCCTGGCCGACGTCGGTGATCGCGTAGCGGACGCCGAGGAGCGAGAGGAACGGCTTCGTCAGATCGTCGACGCGGTTGAAGAAGACGTTCTGCGGCGTGCACCAGAGCGGGAACGTCTGCGCCAGCCGGTGGAACGTCATCGCCTCGTATCCGCGTACGTCGTCGAGGTGATAGACGGCCGAGCTGTTCGGCACCATCGCGTCGGCGACGCCGGTGAAGCGGAACGGCTCATCGCCGTGCATCGCCGCGAGGATCGGCACGCGCGGGAAGAACGTCTTGCGCGCCATCGCCGGGTAGATGCCGCCGTCTTCGTTCACCCGCTGCAGCAGCATCATCGCGAAGACGATCGTGAAGACGGCCGCGGTGCGGGGGCGGCGCACCAGGAAGAGGAGAACCAGCAGCGGGATGAGCTCCGTCGCGATCATCGCGCCGAGGTACTGCTCGTTCTGATGGTGCTCGAGCTGGATCGGGATCGCGAATGCGGTGACGATGAGGAGAACGATCGACGCGACGAGAATCACGATCGGCGCGCGCCGCGGCCAGGCGTCGATCGCGAAGGCGGCGAGGAGCGATGCCGCGAGCGCCGCTGCAAATGCCAGCCGGTTGTTCACCGCGATGCCGAACAGCGGGATGTAGTGGAGCATCTGCGCGAACGGCGGGGCGTCGAATGCCGCGCCGAGGCAGATCAGCAGAGTGATTGCGAGGAACTTCGTCGAGCCGCGCCGCCAGGTCGTGAAGATGCCTACCAGCGCGAGGACGAAGATGATGCTTCCGACGCGGGCCGCACCGGTGTCCCAGATCTCCCAGATGTTGTACTTCCACGACGAGCCGCCCCACCAAGGCAGAAACGCGGTCGCGGCGCGGTGAGAGATGAGGTCCCACTGCACGCCGGGCGGCTCGGTTCCCTGCGTCGTCCGGCCGGCCCACTCCTCGGTCTGTTTGACCGCTTCGGCGAAGGGGAGGAGGAAGATTGCGGTGAGGAGCAGGGTGATGATTCCTGCGCCGCAGGCTAGGGCGATTCCGCCGAGAGATCGCCGGCAGGATTGCCGGCGCCACACAGAAGCAGCTTCGAAGATGCCCCAGGCGATGCCGAGGGCGACGACGTGCAGCATCGTCTCGGGATGTCCGGCCAGGACAAGCACCGTGAGTGCGATGACCAGGAGGCCGGGGCGGTGCTCGCGCACGACGCGGCTGACGGCGAACAGCACCAGCGGCAGCAGCGACCACGAACGCGTGTGCGGCGCCCACCCGATCGTGAACGCCATCGCGCTCGACAGCATGAATCCCGCCGCCGCGAAGAGCGCCGAGTCGTCGCGGACTCCGAGCGAGCGCGCAAAGGCGAACGCGAAGAACGCCGCGAGAAAGAACGTCATCGTCGCTTCGAACGTGAGCGAGAGATCGAGCGGCAGCAGCAGCCCGACGACGTTCAGCGGGTCGTAGGGCGCCGCCTGCATCCCGCCGGCGAGGATGTCGCCGCAGAGCATGAACGGATTCCACAGCGGCCACTCGTGATGCGCCCACGAGTACCGTACCGCCGCCTGCCACGGAATCATCTGCGTGTAGGTGTCGGAGAGGACGCCGTTGTGCACCTGCACGCCGAGCTCATTCGCGTAGTCGTTGAGCGGACGATAGAGATAGCCGTAGTCGGACGCGTCGTAGACGCGGCCGGTGAAGAGCGCGCGCCCGGTGAAGAGCGTCGGCAGCAGAAGAAGGACGAACACCGCGGCGCGCGGGATCTTCTGCACACGCCGGTGCCACGCGTACAACATCGCTCCCGCGGTGACGAGATAGAGGATCAGCGCGCCCATAGCTTCACGAATAGGGCGATCACGAGGAGCGCGAGCGTTCCGAGCGAGATCGCGCGGCCGCGGACGAACGAGTCCGGGAGATAGACGAGCCGCACGTCGTGGTGTCCGGCGGGGACCCAGACGCCGAGGAACGCGTGATTCGCGTAGCGCCACCGCACGCGCTTGCCGTCGATGTACGCGCGCCAGCCGCTCCACGCCGTCTGCGATACGACCACCCAGGCATCCTGGCTCATCGTCGCGTCGATCCGGAGTCCGTTCGGCACCTCGGTCGTATGCACCACGCCCGGACCGTTGCTCCGCATGTGCGGCGGATACTCCTCGACCTCAAGGTACGCGTCGTCCGCGAAATTCGTGGCGCCGTACATGTCGCCGATCGTCTGCGGGCCGGTCCGGTCGTAGTGAATGCGCGGCGGCACGAACGCGCGCGGCAGCACGGCCGTGTTCTCGAAGATCGCGCCGCTCGCATCCGCCGTCACGAACTTCCACGGCGGATCGAGCGCCTTCACGTCCGGCGGCATCAGGAGATACCGGATGTTGAGAAACGCCAGGAACGGCTTCCCCAGCTCCCCGATCGCGTTGAACGACACCGGCTGCGATGACGACCAGAACGGATACGTCTCCCGCAGGCGGTTGAACGTCATCGCCTCGTACCCGCGCGGATCCTCGAGCCGGTAGAACGCGCTCATGTTCGGGATCATCGCAAAGTGCGCCGCCGTGACGCGGTACGGCTCGGCGGTCTTCGGCAACCGGTGAAACAGCGGCAGGTCCGGGTAGAACGACGCGCGCGGCAGGACGGGATAGATCGTTCCGTCGGCAATGACGCGCTGCATGAGGATCAGAGCTAACGCGAGCACCGCGCCTAAGGGGAGCGGACGTCTCGTCCGCCCATGCGCGGCGTCAGCCGCGCTGTCGCGCGGCCAAGCGGACGAGACGTCCGCTCCCCTTAGGAGAAACGCAACCGCAATGATCAGCAGAGGGATGACTTCAGTCGCGAGCAACATCCTCATCAACTGCGCCGGCACGCCGATGGTCACCTCGTGGCTCCACGTCGCCCGCGCGAGAAACAGCAACAGCAGCACGCCGGCGAGACAGACCGCCGCCGCTGCAAACCGCCGCCCCTCCGCCTCGATCGCGATCGCCGCGAGGATCGCCATCGCGAACGTGGCGCCGTACGCCAGCCGCTGATTGAGCACGAACTTCAGCAGCGGCGCTGCATGCAGCCACCGCGCAACCGGAAGCGCGTCCGCCGCCGCCCAGGCGCAGAAGACGGCGAGCACGAAAAAGAACCACGTCTCGCGCCGCCTCCACGCCACCACCAGCGCGACCAGCGAGAGCACGAGCAGCACGCTCCCGGCGCGCGCGCTCTCGGGGTCGTAGTCGCTCGTCATCGCGTCGCGCCACGGCTGGCCGCCGTAGTACGGCAGGATCATCGAAGCGACCCGCTTCTTCACCAGCTCCGGCATCGGCGGGAACTCGCTGTTCGCGAAAACCCCGCGCCGCACTTCGTCCTCGGATGTCTGCGGAGTCGCCTCCATGAACGGGAGCAGCTGAATCGCGCCGATCAAGAGCGCGAGCACACCCGCTCCCGCTGCCAGCGCGATCGCCTTCGGAACCTCCTTTCGCGTCGAGAGGATCTCGAACACGCCGTAAACCCCGCCGAGGAGAACGATGTGCAGCAGCGACTCCGGATGCCCGCTGAGGATCAGCAGCGCCAGCGCCGTCGTCAGCAGTGCCGCGCCTTGAAAGCTTCGCTCGCGCACGATCATCCGGACCGTGAGAAACACCAGCGGCAGATAGGCCCACGCGCGTGACAGCGGCCAGCCGGCGAACATCAGCATGTTCGCGCCGAGCATGAAACCCGCGGCGCCGACGAGGGCCGCCGGCTCGCGGCAGCCGAGCGCCCGCGCGTAGCTGAACGTGAAGAGCGCCGCGAAGAAGAGCGTCAGCGAGGCGTAGAACGTCATCCACTGCGGCAGCGGAAGGACCAGCGCGAGGAGATTGAACGGATCGAACGCCGCCGGCTGCATCGCCGCAGCCAGGATGTCGCCGCACAGCATGAACGGATTCAGCAGCGGCCACGCGTGCTGCGACCACGCGTACCGCACGGCGCTCTGCCACGGCCAGATCTGCGCGTAGAGATCCGACAGCAGGCCGTTGTGCACTCCATGGATGCCGTACTTCGCCGCGTACGACTTCAGCGGCTCCGCCATGTAGGCGAGGTCAGCCGGCCCGTAGACGTTCCCCGTGAACAACGCCCGTCCGGTGATGCACGCCGGGAGGAGCAGCAGCACGAGGGCCGTACCGCGCGACAAAGCGGTGACGAATCGACTCCACAGGACGAAGAGAATCAGCGTCGTCCCGAGGTACAGCACCGCTGCGGGCATCCACGAATCGTAGAACGGGAACACCAACGGTGTCAGGCGAAGTTAAATAAGGTCCTCACCATGGATTCGATCGTCATCCGCGGCGCACGCGAGCACAACCTCAAGAACATCGACGTCGTCATCCCCCGCAACAAATTCGTCGTCATCACCGGCGTCTCCGGATCGGGGAAGTCGTCGCTGGCGTTCGACACCATCTTCGCCGAGGGCCAGCGGCGCTATGTCGAGTCGTTGTCGGCGTATGCGCGGCAGTTCCTGGAGCAGATGGAGAAGCCCGACGTCGACTCGATCGAAGGGCTCTCGCCCGCGATCTCCATCGAACAGCGGACGACCTCGCGCAACCCGCGCTCCACCGTCGGCACCGTCACCGAGATCTACGACTACCTCCGCCTCCTCTACGCGTCGGTCGGCGTGCCGCACTGCACGCAATGCGGCCAGGAGATCCGGCCGCAGACGATCCAGCAGATGGTCGACCGCCTCCTGGCGCTGCCGAACGGCACGAAGTTCACCGTCCTCGCGCCGTACGTCCGCGGCAAGAAGGGCGAGTACCGGAAGCAGATGCTGCAGATGGTGAAGGAGGGCTTCACCCACGCGCTCGTCGACGGCGAAGAAGTCGAGCTCTCCGACCCGCCCAACCTCGACAAGCAGAAGAAGCACACGATCGACA
>DASXIH010000546.1:0-5064 GCA_036498125.1 Thermoanaerobaculia bacterium | reverse complement strand
AGAGTCGTACGCCGTCGCCAAGAGCAGCGAAACGGTGTGGGCGCTCCGCATTCCTTCATTGCAGCCTGCCCGGATCGCTGCGCCGCAGGCGTGCACCACCGCCGTCGGCTGGACGTACGAGGAACTGTTGTCGCGCGCGATCGTCGGCGCGGCGTTGTTGCAAGTGACCACGCTCGGCCCGATCGAGATCGATGCGCCCCGCGTTCAGCGTCTTCTCCGCATCGCCGGCCGCCTCGGTATGCACGTCGAGTTGCGCGAGGCTCGCGCGCCGTACGGCGTCCCCGCCGTCACCGCCGCTGCCGGCGGTCGCCAGGAGTCGGCCGCCGGCATGTCGCTCGCCGACGCGGCCGAGGAGGCGCTGCTCGCGTTGCTCGCGCCGCAGTGCGGGGCGCGCGTCGCGGCAGTCGCGCATCCGCCGGCGCTCACGGCGCGGCGGCTTCTCGACAACGTCGCGGCTGCCGGCGCGAGCGGCGTTCTGATTCCATACGCGGCGATCCCGTGCCGCGGCCGCTCGCTCTTCGTTGCGGGGTTCTCATGGCTGTGATTCTCGTCGGCGGCGGCGCCGTTGCCGAGGCGTGCGCGGCGGCGCTCGACGTCGCCGTTACGATCGAGAGCGGCGACGCGCTCGACCCCGCCATGCTTGCCCCGAATGTCGTGGTCCTGCAGGCGCGCGACCATCCCGCGGCCGAAGAGGGGATGCGGATCAACTGCCTCGTCGCGGCGAGCGAGGCGCGCTTCCTCCCGCTATGGCTCGAATTCGGCGAGGCCCGTCTCGGACCGCTCGTTGCCGGCGGCCGTCCCGGCTGTCTCTGGTGCGCCGAGGCGCGCGCCTTCGAGGCCCGCAAGTACAAGATCGACTATCGCGCTGCTTTGGAGAAGGCCGCCGCCGAGAAGGCCTCGGATCCGTGGCGGACGGGCGCGTCGCTGGTCCTGCTGGCGCGGATCGTCCACGACGAGATTGAGCGGCAGACGAAGGACGTGCTCTATCTCAACCTCTCCTCGCTGCAGTTGCAGCGCTCCCGTTTTCTCCCCGTTGCCGCGTGCCCGATTTGCGGATCGCTTCCCGACGACGCTCCTGCGCACTTCGTCCTGGCCGCGTCGCAGCCCGCGCTCGCTGGCCGCTGGCGCGTGAAGGACTTCACCGACCAGAGACTGGCGATCGAGGAGGCCTTTGTCGACGGCCGGGCCGGAATCGCCACCACCGTCGGCGTCGACATCACCACGCCGCTCTGCGCCGTGGCCAGCGCGCGCTTTTCGTTTCCAGGAGTGCAGCAGGAGGATTGGACCGCCGGGCTGACGATGTCGTTCGCGCGCAGCGAAGTGGTGGCCATGATTGAGGCGGTAGAGCGCTACGGCGGCTTGCGCCCGCGCGCGCGGCGCACTGTCGTCGAGGGCACGTTCCGCGAGCTCGCCGCAGATGCCCTCGATCCGCGCTCACTGACGCTCTACGGCCCCGAGCAGACCAGCCGTCCGCGCTTTCCGTGCGTCGTCTTTGATGACGATCTCCGCTGCTCCTGGGTGTGGGGGTATTCCTTCGGGCAGCAAAGGCCGCTGCTGGTGCCGGAGCAGGTGGCCTATTACGACGCGCCGTACTACCCGCGCCGTTCACTCTTCCTCATCGATTCCTCGAGTGGCTGCGCCACAGGCGGCTCGCTCGAGGAAGCGATCTTCTACGCGCTGCTGGAGGTGCTCGAGCGTGATGCCGTTCTTCGGACTTGGTACTCGCGGGCGACGCCGCGCCGGGTCGACATGCGCAGCGTCGCGGCGGCCGAGCTCCTCCTGATGATCGACCGTCTGCACGATACGACCGGCTACGAGCTCGAAGTCTTCGACGTCACACAGGAATTCGGAATTCCGTCGCTGTGGGCCCTTGCCGTCAACCCCCGCGCCGATCACCATAAGTGCGTCTCCACATCGAAGGCCCATCCCGATCCTGGCGTCGCCCTCTCCGGCGCGCTCGGCGAGCTTCTTGGGACGCTGCTCTACCATCGCCGGCAGGCGCTGGAGCGCCGGGAGGAGCTTCTGAAGATGGAAGCGGAAAGCGATCGCATCATCGACCGATTCGACCACTGCCTCGTCGGTGGTCTGCCGGAGACGTTCGGCCGGCTCGACTTTCTTTTTCGCGCCGCCGCCGACACGCCCTTTCCATCGGTGGACGGCCGCTGGCGGGAACTGTCGCGCGACCTCGCGGTGGCGGCGCAGGCGCTGATCGATACCGTCACCGCTGCCGGCTTCGACGTCATCGCCGTCGATCAGACCGCCCCGGAACAACGCCCCTTCGGCTTGAGTACCGTGAAAGTGCTCGTGCCCGGCTTGCTCCCCATGAGCTACTGCCATTTTCTGCGCCGGACGACCGGTTCGCCGCGCCTCCAGACGGTCGGCGAGATCAATCCCTTTCCGCATCCCTTCGCATAGCAGGTTCTTGGATGCCAGCGTAAAGATTGAAGGAATTGGTGGAGCCGATGAGGATCGAACTCACGACCTCCTGAATGCCATTCAGGCGCTCTCCCAAACTGAGCTACGGCCCCACTCGAATTGGCGCGAACGGTAACGCGGCGAGCGCGTCAAAATTCCGGTCCGAAACGCGGGCGGATTCTACCGCATCGCGTTACGATGTCGACATGCGCAAGCCCAACGTCGGCAAGCAGCGCTCGGCGAGCGGGGCGTTCTCGCTCTCGCGCAAACTGCCGAAGCTGAACCTGCCTACGTCGATCGTGACCGGGAAGCCGAACAAGCTTCGCTCGCCCAAAGTCGGCAAGCCGTTTACGGTCAAGTTGCCGAAGTGAGCCCAGGGAAGGGCTGCCGCGCGCATCGTGTTACCCTCGGGCCATGGATGATTCCTCGTCGTTGCATCCGGCGATCCGCGGACTGAAGACGGTCTGCCGCTGCAACAACATTAAATACAGGACGCTCGAGCGGACGATCCGCGACGGCGCGCACACGATCGCCGACGTTGCCAAGCGCACCGGCGCGACGACCGGCTACTGCGGCGGCACTTGCACCCCCGACATCCTCGCCATGATCGCGGAGATCGCCGGGACGGCGCCGTGCGTCGCGCAGCCTCAGCCGTGCGCATCATCCAGCGTTGACGCCTGGTGGGTGAGGAAGAAGTGAGCAAAGTCGACATCTATCTGAAGCCGAGCTGAACGAGTTGCCGCAAAGCGGTAGCCGACCTGGAAGGTCGCGGCTTGGAACTGGTGAAACACGATCTCGCGAAGGACCGCCCCCCGCGCGAGCTGCTCGAGAAACTCATCGACGAGCGGGGCGTCGAAAGCGTCATGAGCACGAAGAGTCCGACGTACAAGGCCCGCGGCCTCGACGCGTCGAAGCTGACGAAGAAGCAGGCGATCGACCTGATGCTCGAAGAGCCGAACCTCATCCGGCGGCCGCTCGTGCTCGGCAAGGGCAAGCCGATCCTCGGCTATCAGCCGGCCGAGTACGACAGGTTCTCAAAGAAATGATCCCGCCCGCCGGGATGGCGATCGCAGCGATCACGCTGATGCTCTGGATCCTCTGGAGCGATACGCTGCGGGCACGCAAGCCGTCGCCGATCCTCTACACGATGCGCATCGCGCTCTACCTCGTCGTCGCCGGCGTGCTGATCCTCAATCTGGTCCGTTACCCGTGGCTGTTCCTCGGCTTGACGAAAGTGCTCACGATCGTCGCGGCGCTCATCGGGATCCTCGGAGCGGGGTACTTCGCGTCCCGGCTGGTTCGCCGCCCGACGTGAAAAAGTCACTCTTCGGAGTCAGATGTGTGGAGGGGTGGACAAGCGTAACTGCCGCCTATATAATGCGCGGCATGTTCCGATCGCAGTCGTAAGCACTCAGTTTTCGACCGGGCTGAGTTGCTGCCTGCGAATCTCTCTCCCTGCGGTTGCGCGCGGCCCCCAGCCGCCCTGCACCGGCGGCTGCGATCGGATCATTTTCTCCCTCTCTTCCTCCGCTGGCGCTCGTCTTCCATCACGTCGGCGAGGGTGGTCGACTCCAGGATCTCTGCGATGGCGTCGCGCACTCTGCGGAAGAGCGCATGAAATCCGGCGGATGCCTCGACGGGGCTCGGCTGGTAGAAGTTCTCGCTGACGCTGCGGGTCGGGGCGAGCGGGCCGTCCATGACGCGAACGACGTCGGCGATCACGACTTCGCTTGCCGGTTTTGCCAGCCGGAATCCACCCTCGGCGCCGCGGCGCGAGACGACGAAACCGGCGGAAGTCAGCTTCCGGAGGATCTGTTCGAGGAAGGGGGAGGGAATCTGGTCGAATCGATCGATGATCTCCTGACGCTTCGTCCACTCCTCGCCACGCTCGCCGATGGCGAGCAGCGCGAGGCAACCATATTCGGCCGCGGCCGTCATCCGCATGCAATGGATTGTGACACGGGTCATCAAACCGGCCGGTCGATCGTATGAACATCATTCGGAGCCGATGATTCGCCTCAGAACTCAACTCTTCGCTCTGAGCGTCCTCGTGACGCTTTCGGCGAACGCCGCTACGTTCATCGTCCCGACCGATCGGGCGCTGATCGCATCGTCGAAGGCGATCGTCGTCGCGACGGCGGGGGAGTCCGCGGGGCGGTGGACGCATCCGTGGATCGAGACGGTGACGCCGATGGTCGTCGAGGAATCGATTCGCGGCCCGCTCCGCACCGGCGACCGCTTCGACGACGTGGAGCTCGGCGGCGCGTGGGGCGCGATCGGTTTGTCGGTTCCGGGATCTCCGCGATTCACGTCCGGCGAGCGCGTGCTCCTGTTCCTCCAGAAGAACGATCGCGGCGAGTGGGCGGCCAGGAGCATGGCCCTCGGCAAGTTCACTTTCTCGGGTGAGCTCCTCCTGCGCGACACGGGCGAGATCGGCTCCGAGCCGCACCGCAACGGGCTGAAGTTCCTCGACTACGTCCGCAAGACCGTTCGCGGTCAGGATGTGGCCGCCGACTATCTCGTCCTCAATGGGACGGCGGCGCCCTCGCCGGCGCATATCGAAGCAACCACCGGGATCGCCATCGGCACCTACCTCCTCCAATGTCCCGGCAGCGGCCTCCCGATGCGCTGGCCGAATCCGACCGCCAC
>DASXIH010000545.1:0-3502 GCA_036498125.1 Thermoanaerobaculia bacterium | reverse complement strand
CGGGACGGCGGATCGCCGGCATTAGCTCGTTCGGCGCGGGAGGAGCGAACGCGCACATTGTCGTCGAAGGGATAGACCGCCGGCCGGCCGCGCGCAGCGAGCATGGGCCGCGGTTGATCGTCGCCTCCGCGAAAACACCGGAGACGCTGCGCCGCGTGCTCGAGCGCCTCTCCGATTCCCTCACTGACGACATGGCGCTGGCCGACGTCGCCTTCACGCTGCAGTGCGGCCGTGAGGCCCTCGAGCACCGCTGGGCCGCGGTCGTGTCGAGTATCGCCGAGTTGCGAGAGCGCATCGCTAACGGCGGCGCCGTGTTCGAAGGACGTGCGCGGCGGGACGCGCTGCGCGCCGCCTCGGCCGATTTGCATGAGCTGGCGCGCCAGTGGTGCGCCGGTGCCGTCGTCGATTGGGAAGCGTTGTACGACGGACCGCGCCAACGCGTGACGTTGCCGCTCTACCCGTTTGATCGAAAGCCGTACTGGTTCGACGACACGGTCGATGAAGCGAATGCCGCGGCGCGTTACTACGACGCCACGGCGGCGGCCGCAGTCGCCGGCTTCGAAGAGGAGTACCTCTCGCTGGCACCGCTGCCGCGCGTGGAGCCCGACTTCTCCTGGACCGAGGCTTTCTTCGCGCCGGAGAAGAACCCGCGCGCGCGTTCGACGATGCTCGAAGCGCAGCGAGAGCTGCGTCGTCTTCTGTTCCGCAACGTCGACTTCGGGCGCGCCGCGCGCGTGCTCGACTTCGGCTGCGGCCTCGGCACCGATCTGCTCCTGCTGGCGCGCCGCCATCCGCACCTCGAGTGCGTCGGTTACACCATCTCCGCGGAGCAGGCCAGCATTGGGGCGCAGCGCTCCGGCAGCGGGGGCGTTGCCATTCATCACCGCGACAGCAGCGCCGTGCCGTTCCCCGGCACGTTCGACGTCGCCTTCGGCATCGAGGTCGCCCATCACGTCGAGAACAAGGAAGGTCTCTTCCGCAACCTCGCCGAGCATCTCCATCCGTCCGGACGACTCCTGCTCGCCGACTGCATCGCCGTCACCACCGCCGTCTCGTCCGCGGCGACCGGCTCGTACACGCTCAACGTCGAGGACTATGCGCGCCTCTTCGCGCGGCACGGACTCGCCATCGGCGCGTGCACCGACCTCACCGCGCAGGTTGGCAACTTCCTCGTCGATCCGCGGCTCGACGACACGCTGGCCGCGCACGCCGGTCGCCCCGGCTCCCTCATCGGCGAGGTCCATCGCTCCTGGGACAACTTCGGGAAAGCACTGCGCGCGGGAGTGATCCGCTACGTGCTCATCGATGCCCAGCCGTCGACGCTCTCCGCGGAGGCGTTGCTGGAGATGAACCTTCGGGCACTCGGCGAAACGCCTCGAGTCCGTTCAGACGTCAACGCGGAGAGGAGTGTGCGCGAGCAGACCGCGGCGGTCCTGCAGGCGCGCGCCGGCGACCTCGACGTCGACGCTACCTTCGCGGAGCTCGGCGTCGACTCGCTCACCGGACTCCGCCTCCTCGACGCGCTGAACCGGCAGCATGGACTCTCGATGGCCGCGGAGGTCATCTACGACCATCCGACCATTCGCGAGCTGGCGCGGTATGTGGCCGGCAAGACCACCGTTCCGGCGGCTGCGGCGGCAGTGCCGGCCAAGGTCACGAGCCGCGGCATCGCCGTGGTCGGCCTTTCCGTGCGGTTCCCCGGCGCGCCGAACGCCGCCGCGCTGTGGGATCTGCTGCGCGACGGCCGCGACGCCGTCACCGAGGTCCCGCGGAAACGTTGGGACGCATCGGCGCTCTATTCCGGCGATCGCGAGCGCGTCGATCGTACCTATGGCAAGTGGGGCGGCTTCGTCGAGGACTATGACTGTTTCGATCCGCTCTTCTTCCGCGTCTCTCCGCGCGAAGCGGAGCTGATGGACCCGCAGCAGCGCATTTTCCTCGAGGAGTGCTGGAAGGCAATCGAAGACGCCGGCTACGCGCCGCAGGCGCTGGAGGGAAGCCGCTGCGGCGTCTACGCCGGCGTGCTCGGCAACGAATACGAGTCCCTCGTCGCGGCCAGCGGACGTGCCGCCGACGCATACCAAATGCTCGGCAACTCGCCGTCGATCCTGGCCTCGCGCATCGCCTATCTGCTCGATCTCCGCGGGCCCGCGCTCAGCATCGACACTGCCTGCTCCTCGTCGCTGGTGGCGGTCGATCTGGCCTGCAAGGCGATCGCTCGCGGCGACATCGACGTGGCCCTCGCCGGAGGAGTCACGCTGCATCTCACGGAGAAACCGTATCTATTGATGTCGCGCGCCGGCATGCTCTCGCCGCGGGGCGTCTGCAACGTTTTCGACGCCGAGGCCGACGGCATCGTGCCTGGGGAGGGAGCGGGCGTGGTCGTGCTCAAAGCCCTCGATCGCGCCCTCGCGGACGGCGATCACATCTACGGCGTCATCCTCGCCTCCGGCACGAATCAGGATGGACGAACGAACGGCATTACCGCGCCAAGCGCTGCTTCCCAGGCCGAACTGCTGAAGGAGGTCCATCGCGCCGCCGGCATCGATCCGTCGAGCATCACCATGGTCGAGGCACACGGCACCGGCACGACCCTCGGCGATCCGATCGAGGTGGCCGCGCTGACGGATGCGTTCGGGTCCGCGTCGGCCGGCTCGTGCGCCTTGGGCTCGATCAAGGCGAGCATCGGGCACACCGCGGCCGCGTCGGGCGTCGCCGGTCTGGCCAAACTTCTGCTTAGCTTCGCCCACCACGAAATTCCTCCCTCCGCGCACTTTGCCACGCCGAATCCGCGCATCCGTTTCGACGACTCGCCGTTCTATGTGCCGACCGCGCTGCGCGACTGGAACGCGCCGCTCCGCCGCGCCGCGCTCAGCGCCTTCGGCTTCAGCGGGACAAACGCGCACCTCGTCGTCGAGGAAGCGCCGCCACGCGCGCCGCGGGAGCTGCCGCGGCGGCCGTGGCTCATCCACCTGTCGGCACGGACACCGGACGCGCTCGACCGCATGCGCGTTGCGCTGGCCGCGGCGCTGCGGACGCAGCCCGATGCAGCGCTTGGCGACGTCAGTTTCACGCTTCTAACGGGACGCCAGCGGTTCGAATGCGCCGTGACGTACTCGGTGGAGACGCTCGACGAGCTGCTCGATGGCCTCGCGCGGCGCGCGCCGTCGAACGCCTCCATCGAAGGGCTCGACGTGGCGCGTCACTTCGCCGGCCTCAACGTGCGCCGCATGCCGCTGCCGGCGTATCCGTTCGCGCGGGAGCGCTACTGGTGTACGGAAGAGACGCCGCGCGAACGCCCGTTCTTCTTCGCCGCCGACGAGGTCGTGGCGCCCCACGACGCGCCCGCGTTGCCCGTGGTGAGGGTGCCCGCCGCGATGCGGAAAGACGAATACGCGCGCTTCCTGATCGAACTGTCCGAGTGGCCGCGCACGTTCGCGTGGCCCTCCGACGCGGAGGCGCCGGGCGAGAGCGCGCTGGCGCTGCTCGCGTTTGCGCAGGC
>DASXIH010000544.1:0-9931 GCA_036498125.1 Thermoanaerobaculia bacterium | reverse complement strand
CATCGCGCCGGCCGTGCAACGCATCCGGCTGGTCTGGCGCTTCTGGTTCCACCGCAACATCCCGCGCGGCGTGGCGGTGTTCCTCGTCTACGTCCCGTTCCTCATCGTCATGCTCGTCCTCGCGACCGTGGTCGTGCCGCGGCTGCTCACCGAGGCGCAGATGCTCGGGATGGAGTTCCCGACGCTCGTGCAGAAGAACATCACCGAGCCGCTGACGCGGTACTTCCCGATGATCGATCTCAGCTACCTCGCGAACGGCGGATCGATCCCGCGGTCGAGCGTCTTCGTCTACGTCCGGAGCACCGCGACTGCGATCGCGTCCTTCATCGCAGTGCTCTTCATGGTTGCGTACATGCTGATCGACGCGCACCGGCTGCGGAACACGATCCTGCTCTTCTATCCGGCGGACGTGCGGGCGGAACGGCGGCGGATGCTGAACCGGATGGGGGCGCGCATGAGCTCGTGGCTGATGGCGCAGCTGATCCTCTCCGCGATCATGGGCGTGGCGATCTTCGCCGCGCTCCTGGTGTTGCGCGTCCCGTTCGCGTTGCCGCTGGCGATCGTGGCGATGGTGGGGGAGATCGTTCCAGTAATCGGCCCGATCGTCGGCTGTACGCCGGCGCTGCTCATGGCGCTGCTGCACTCGCGCTGGCAGTTCTGGTCACTGTTCATCATCGTCGTCGTGCTGCAGAAGCTCGAGAACCTCTTCATCGCGCCGCGCGTGATGGCGAAGAAGGTCTCGATCTCGCCGCTCGCCGCCTTCATCGCCTTCATGTCCGGCGCCGCGCTCCTCGGCATCGCCGGCGCGATCATCGCCATCCCGATCGCCGCGATCGCGCAGGTGGCGTTCGAAGAGGTGTTCGTGGAGCGGCGGGAGCGCCGGCTGAACCTCGAACGCGCCGGAACGTTATTGAGACGCGTGGACTAGTCCTCGGACCGAGGACTCGTCCGACACGTCCAAATCCCGTTTACAATCGTACGACTCCCCGACGAGGCACACGAATGACGCGAATTGCCGCGGGTGGTCTTTTTCTATTCATCACAGCATCAGTCTTTGCCCAGGACGCCGCGCCGGAGTGGAAGTACGGCGCGCGCCTCGAGATCCGCGCGAATTACCGCGACTCGAAGGAGGCGAAGGCCGCGCTCAAGTTTCCCTTCCCGCCAAGCTTTCTTCCCGTCGGGCAGACCGTCGGGTTCGAAGAGACGGTGAACGCAGGGAGGCACACGGAGCTGAGCGTCGTGCAGGCGCGCTTCGACGCCAGCTACGGCCACCTCTTCACGGCGCACACGCAGTTCCATGTCCAGGACAAGTACCGCCGCAATCCGACGAGCGAGGATAAAAAGGTCGACGCCGACGAGGCGTGGATCCGCTTCGGCGACAACCCTTCGTTCCTCGACCGTCCCGCCGGCACCTCGGTGTTCCTTCAACTCGGCAAGATGCCGAAGATGGAGCGGCAGCCGATCCGGCTGCTCGAAAGCTACGGCCTCGCCGCGACGTCGTTCAATCGCTTCGAGGACGTCCAGGCAATCCTCGGCGGCAGCGTCGGGCGCAACGTCTACTGGCGGCTCGTCGGCGCGAACGGAAACCCGTTCTACTTCCGCGATCCGAACGCGCTCGCGGGCGACAACGGGATCAAGGAGCTGCTGCAGCCGAATCCCGATCCGTATCTGAAGTCCGGCTTCCCGATCCTCTACAACACCGAGACGGAGCAGTACTTCTTCAACACGCGGCACTTCCAGTTCGGCCAGGGGCTCGGCTACCGCTGGCAGAACGACGCGCAGTCGTTCGGCTTCGACGCCGTGGCGTTTCACTACCGCCGGAAGATGGTCTTCGAAGATCACCTCACCGGCACGTTCTACGGCGCGGAGCTCGACCTCCTCGATGGCCCCGACGGCTCCGGCATCGGGCTCCCGATCCACGGCGACAAGAAAGAGGAGACCGGCGCGCGCGTCTACATCGAGTGGGGGAAGTTGACTTCGACGATGCAGTACACCAAGCAGCACGTCGCAGGCCTCGGCCGCGCCGGATGGGAAGGGGAGTTCGGCTACCGCATCGACCTTCCCGGCGGCAACTCGGTCATGCCCGTCTTCCGCGCCAGCGGCCTGACGAACGACTTCCGCGCCAAAGCCGACAAACGCTACCCCGCCCCGAGCGTCTGGTGGCCCTGGACGAAACTCGACTACGGCATCCGCATCGGCCTCCCCCGCAACACCGACCTCACCATCGAACACGCCAAAAACAACATCGGCGCACCGGTGAAGGTGAGACCGGACGAGACATTGGTGACGTTGCGCGTACGGGTGTGAGGATGTCTATGCTTTGACGCCGTACTGCTCGGCAATACTGACGAGGCGTTGCTCGACGTCATCGCCGGAGCCGCCGAGGTTCGTACGAATCTTTTCGATCTCCGCGAGCTCGGCGTCCTCGAGCGCGAAGCCATGGTCGGTCAGGGCGTTCCGCGGATCGTCGACCAGCCGACGCCGAAACTCCGGATGCTCGATCGCCCGCCGCACCACCGCCCCGATCATTTCGTTGCGCATGTTTCCTCCTGGGTATTCAGGAGCAACCCATGCGCCATCTCCGGATGCCCGAGCCGGATGCCGGATGCCGCAGTGCGTAACGCTTCACGCTCCTCGTTCGTCTCACTCAGCAACCGGAATTTTGTCTCGGCGCGAGCCGGTTCGAACGGCTCGCAACTCTGCGAAGCTCCAACACTTAACGGGTATAAGGGCACCTCATCGGATGACGCGAAACCGCATCGTCTTTTTCCTCACATCGGCAGCGCTGTTCCTCGCGCCCGCGCTGTTTGCGGCGGCGCCCGGAGCGCGTACGGCAACTAAAATGGTTTACGACCCGAAGACGACGTACACCGTTCTCTTCGGCGGACAGACCCCCTTCGACGCCGGCACGGCGAAGGCCTACAACCTCAACGACACCTGGTACTGGGTCGGCGATCACTGGGTGCAGGTCTATCCCGCGAACCCGCCTGCCGGCCGCTCGTTCCATTCCATGACGTACGACGCGGCGCACAGCCGCATCACGATGTTCGGCGGCAAGACCGACACCGTCACCGGCGTGAATGAGACCTGGGTCTACGACGGCAACGACTGGTCGCAGCTGCATCCCGCGAACGCTCCCTCGCCGCGCATCTGGGCCGGAATGTCGTACGACACGACGCGCAACCGCATCGTCCTCTACGGCGGCCAGTTCACGACCGCCGACCTGAAGACGACCACGAACTACTACGACACGTGGGAGTTCGACGGCACCAACTGGACGCAGATCGGGAGCGACGGGCCGCAGATAACGACGCCGCTTCTGGCGTACTACGAGCCGACGCATCAGATGATCATGCTCGGCAGCGACACCAGCCAGAAGCCGCACATGTACTCGCTCGACGCCTCGAGCGGGAAGTGGACCGAGATGACGCCGTCGGTCATGCCGGACTGCGTCAACGACGCCGCGCTCGTCTACCAGGCGCACGATCCGAAGGTGCTCGTCCTCTATGCCGGCACCTGCAGCAGCAGCGGCACGCTCAGCAACACCTACGAATGGGATGGAAGCAACTGGCAGCTCGTCTCGCCGCCTTCCAGCACGTTCCGGCTGACGGGCGAGGCGATGGCCTACGATCCGGCGCGCCGGACGACGACCATCTTCGGCGGCACCGAGGCGTTCAGCGTCCCGCTCGGAGCGACCTACACCTACAACAATGGTGTCTGGAGCTCACCGCCGGACCCCGCTCTCTCCCCGTCGCCGCGTTCCCTCTTCGCCTTCAACACCGACCCGACGAACGGCGTCATCTGGCTCGTCGGCGGCATGGATACGGTCTCCACCCTCGACGACATCTGGAAGTACTCGAACGGGACGTGGAAGGAAATGACGTTCGACAGCCAGCCGACGGCCTGCGTCTCGCCGGTGTCGGCGTTCGATACCGATCGCCAGAAGCTGATCGTCGTCTGTCAGGACGTCAGCGTTCACGAGTTCGACGGCACCACGTGGAAGACCGTCGATACGACCTCCCTGAAGGATCATCCGCAGGTGCGCCGCTTCAGCGCGATGGCGTACGACAAGAACATCAAGAAGACCGTCCTCTTCGGCGGCTACAACGACATCAACTACGTCAACGAGACGTGGACGTGGGACGGCACCACTTGGGTGCAGGTGAAGAACAACACCGCGCCCGCCCGCTCGCACGCCGCGATGTGGTTCGACCCGAACATGAACCGCACCGTCATCTACGGCGGCATCGGCCAGCGCACCACCAATGACCGCATCGAGCGGTTTGAGGACATGTGGTCGTTCGACGGCACCGGCTGGACGGAGATGAAGTCGGTCACGAACACTCCCGGCCAGCGCTACGGCGCCCAGGTGACGGTCAATCCGGCCGACGGTAAGGCGTACCTCTTCGGCGGCCTGAAGCTGACCGTCGACGGTGCGAAGCAGTCGCAGGACTACCAGAACGATCTCTGGATCTGGGACGGCAAGGCGCAGACGTGGTCGCAGGCGAGCACCAACGCCCTTCCTCCCGCGCGCGAGAACGGCGGTCTGGCCTTCGATCCGATCTCGAACGACCTCGTACTCGTCGCCGGTTACGCCGGTGTCTATCGCTCCGATGTCTGGTCCTACCGGGGCGGCGACTGGGTCGTCCATTCCGATCCGCTTCCGCAGCCGCACAAGCGGGGCGTCAAGCACTAGCACCCTGTCGGGTGTGGCTGAGAGCCGCACCCGACACGCATGCTATCCTCCGCCGCCTGGTGCAGATTGCTCTCGGTGCAGACCACGGGGGTTTCGAGCTCAAGGAACAGTTGAAGTCGTACCTGCGGCAGCAGGGACACTCGATCCGCGACCTCGGGACGAACAGCAAAGACCCCGTCGACTATCCCAAAATCGCGCGTGACGTCGCGGAGCTCGTCTCCGCCGGAACCGCTCGTTTTGGAATCATGGTCGACGGCGCGGGGATCGGCTCGGCCATGACGGCCAACAAAGTCCCGGGCGTCCTGGCGGCCGCCGTCTACAACGAAGGCCTCGCCCGTAACGCACGCGAGCATAATGATGCAAACGTACTCACGCTCGGAGCGGGGCAGGTGGACGCCGAGACCGCGAAACGGATCGTCGACGTCTTCCTGACGACCGAGTGCACCGTCGATCGCCACCGCAAGCGCGTGAGCATGATTCGGGACCTCGACAAAAAAGGAGCGCGCAACGTGAATCGCAACGCGGGCGGCGATTTCTCGCCCGAGGACATGGCGAAGATCGCCGAGCGGGTGAGAGAGCTGCTGGCTGGAGGAGGGGGAGCCGCGGCGCAGCCGGCGGCGGTCGCTCTTCCGCCCGACAAGCTCGTCAAACTGATCGACCACACCGTCCTCAAGCCGGAAGCGACGGACGAGGACATCGAGAAACTCTGCAACGAGGCGAAGCAGTACCGCTTCTACTCCGTCTGCGTGAACCCGGTGTGGGTGCCGAAAGCGCGGACGCTCCTGCGCGGCACCGACGTGAAGATCTGCGCCGTCGTCGGCTTCCCGCTCGGCGCCCAGTCGCCGGAGATCAAGCTCCTCGAAGCGCGCCGCGCCATCCGCGAAGGCGCCAAAGAGATCGACATGGTCATCAACATCGGCGCGCTCAAGAGCAAGGACGACCTGCTCGTGGCGCGCGACATCCGCGGCGTCGTCGAAGTGTGCGACGAGGCGCGCGCGGTGTCGAAGGTGATCCTCGAGACCGCGCTGCTGACGGATGAAGAGAAAGTCCGCGGCTGCCAGCTCTCGATGAAAGCGGGAGCCGACTTCGTGAAGACGTCGACCGGCTTCTCGAAAAGCGGCGCCACCGTCGAAGACGTCGCGCTCATGGCGCGGACCGTCGCGCCGCGGAAGCTCGGCGTCAAAGCGTCGGGCGGCGTGCGCACGTACGAAGACGTCGTCAAAATGGTGCAGGCCGGTGCCACGCGCGTCGGCAGTTCCAACAGCGTCAACATCGTTCAGGAAGCCATGAAGTTGGCCGGGAAGAGGTGACGGAGTGGGTGAGCTACGCTGCTACGTATTCATCGATCGGCTTCAGCCGCAATTCGCGTCGTTCCTCGGGACCGTCGCGCAGGGGTTCCTCCCCACGCCGGGACAGGCGGCGCTCTTCGTCGAAGTCGCGCCGGGCATGGACATCATGCGCGTCACCGACGTCGCGCTGAAGTCGACCGACGTCCGCCCCGGGATGATGATCATCGAGCGCCTCTACGGCATGCTCGAGATCCACTCCGACTCGCAGGCCGACGTGCGGCAAGCGGGACACGCGATCCTCGAGCACCTCGGCCTCAAGGAAGAGGAGCGCATCAAGCCGGAGATCACGTCGAGCCAGGTGATTCGCAACATCTCCGACTACCACACGCAGTTGATCAACAGGACGCGCCACGGCGACATGATCGTGCCGGGGCAGACGCTCTACGTTCTCGAATGCGCTCCCGCGGGTTACGCGGCGATCGCGGCGAATGAAGCGGAGAAGGCGGCGAACATCAACGTTCTCGAAGTCCGCGCCTTCGGCAGCTTCGGCCGCGTCTACCTCGGCGGTGAGGAGCGCGACATCGACGTCGGATATCGCGCGGCAGAGCAGGCGATCCAATCGCTCTCGGGCCGCGCCGGAAAAGCTTAGTCAATAAGAGGAGGATTCATGACGGATGCACTCGGGATGATCGAAACGAGGTCGTTTCCGGCGGTTGTCGAAGCCGCCGACGCGGCCGTGAAGGCGGCGCGCGTCGAGCTCGTTTCCTACGAGAAGACGGGCGGCGGATATACGACCATCGTCGTGCGCGGCGACGTCGCGGCGGTTCGCGCGGCGTGTGACGCGGCACAGACGGCGGCCGGACGCGTCGGAGACGTCGTGACGGTGCACGTGATCGCGCGCCCGCACGATCAGGTCGATGCGGTCATGCCGCTCGGCCGCACCAGCCCCCCGCCCGCGAACGCGAAGAAATAACGTCCCATGCAACTCGCAAGAGTCGTGGGCACGGTCGTTTCGACGCGGAAGGAGCCGAACCTCGAGGGGCTCAAGCTCCTCGTCGTTCGTCCCCTCGACGAAGAGGGGAAGGACGCGGCGAACGCCCTCGTCGCGGCGGATGCCGTCGGCGCCGGCCCCGACGAGATCGTGCTGATCGCGTCGGGCAGCTCGGCGCGCCAGACGCAGATGACCGACAAGAAGCCGGTCGATGCCGTCGTCATGGCCATCGTCGACACCTGGTACGTCGGCGACAAGGAAAAGTATAGGAAATGAGCACGCGCCTCACCGACCGGGAGATCGAGGAGATCGCGCGGCGCATCGCCGCCGACATCTCGCGCGGATCTAGTGTGGCGCCGGTCGCGGACAGGAATGTCCGCGCTCCACATGGAGAGCAGACATTCTTGTCTGCTGGTCCCGCGACGGGCCTCGGCGTCTTCAGCACCGTCGACGAAGCCGTGCGCGCCGCGAAAGAGGCGCAGCCACGCTTCGTCGCGCTCAAGCTCGAGCACCGCGCCCGCATCATCGCCGCCATCCGCAAGACGATGCTCGAGAACTGCGAGGTGCTCGCGAAGGCGGCGTGGGAAGAGACGGGCCTCGGGCGCTACGAGGACAAGATCGTCAAGAACCGCCTCGTCACCGAGAAGACGCCCGGTCTCGAAGACCTCGCGCCGGTCGCGCAGACCGGCGACCACGGCCTCGTGCTCATGGAGCCGGCGCCGTTCGGCGTCATCGGCGCCATCACCCCGGTCACGAACCCGACTTCGACCATCATCTGCAACTCCATCGGCATGCTCTCGGCCGGCAACGCGGTGGCATTCAACGTCCACCCCTACGCGAAGAACTGCTGCATGCAGACGATCGCCCTGATCAACAAGGCGATCCTCGGCGCGGACGGTCCGGCGAACGTCGTCACCGGCGTCGCCAATCCGACCATCGAGTCGGCGCAGGAGCTGATGAAGCACCCGCTCGTGCGGCTCGTCGTCGTCACCGGCGGCGGCGAAGTCGTGAAGGTCGCGATGAACAGCGGCAAGCGCGCCATCGCGGCGGGGCCGGGCAACCCTCCCGCCGTCGTCGACGAGACCGCCGACATCGACAAGGCGGCGTCCGACATCATCATGGGCGCGTCGACCGACAACAACATCATCTGCACCGACGAGAAGGAAGTCATCGCCGTCGCCTCGATCACCGACGCGCTGATCAACTCGATGCGCAACCAGGGCGCGGTCGTCATTCCGCGCGAACGGCTGCCGGAGCTGGAGCGCGTCGTCTTCACCGAGATGCGCGGCCCGCGTCAGCGCGCGAAGGTCGACAAAGACCTCATCGGCAAGAACGCGAACGTCATCCTCGCGAAGATGGGCATCAGCGCCGCCGATTCGGTACGGCTCGTGGTGGCCGAGGTGGATGAGAACCATCCGCTGCTGTGGACCGAGCAGATGATGCCGGTGATGGGCGTCGTGCGCGTCTCGGACGCCAATCGCGCCATCGATTTCGGCGTCGAGCTCGAAAGCGGCCACCGCCACACCGCGGTCATGCACTCGAAGAACCTCGACAACCTGAGCCGGATGGCGAAGAAGTGCGACTGCTCGATCTTCGTCAAAAACGGCCGCTCCCAGGCGGGTCTCGGCCTCGACGGCGAGGGCTACTGCTCGTTCACGATCGCCAGTCCGACCGGCGAGGGCCTCACCGGCCCGCGCAGCTTCTCGCGCTGGCGCCGCTGCACCCTGGTCGATCACTTCAGGATCACGTAATGAAGAAGGTCTCCGCACTCGCGGTACTCGATTTCGACAACATCCCGACCGGCGTCTTCGCCGTCGACACCATCCTCAAGAAAGCGCCGATCGCGTTCGTGCGCGCCGGCACGGTCACGCGAGGCCGCTACCTCGTCCTCTTCGGCGGCTCGACCGGGTCGACCGCGGAGTCGCTCGCCGAGGCGCGGGAGAGATGCGCCGGCGCGATCCTCGATCAGGCGTTCCTCCCCGACGTGCACGACTCGCTGTTCGACGGCGTCTTCGGGACGAAGAAGAAGGTCACCGGATCGCTCCTGATCATCGAGACCGAAACCGCGTCGTCGATCGTGCGGGCCGTCGAAGCGGCGCTCAAGGGGACGCCGGTGGAGCTCATCGAAGTGCGGCTGTCGGACGCGGGCCTCTCGGGAAAGGGAGTCGCGCTCCTGGCCGGATCGCTTCACGACGTCGAGGCAGCCGCGGCGCTCGCGGCGGCGGGCGCAGGTGCGGACGCGCCGCCGCCGATCGGCTTTTCGTATCGCCTGATCGCCGCGCCGCACGACGTCACGGAGCGGAACATCGCCGGCACGACGCGCTTCAACGAAGCGCCGGTCGTCGAGCTCGACGGAGAGATCGCCTAATGCTCCTCGGGCGCGTCATCGGCCAGGTCGTGCCGTGCATCGTCACGCCCGGACTCGAAGGCGTGCCGATGCTCCTCGTCCAGCCGCTCGACACGACGCTCAAGCCGAAAGGGAAGGCGATCGTCGCCGCCGACTCGACGCGCATGGCCGGCCCCGGCGAGCTCGTCTCGTACGAAGGCGGCCGCGAGGCCGCGCTGGCGCTCGACCCGTGGTACGTCCCGGTCGATCACGCCATCATCGCCATCGTCGACGGGGTGAACGTCCAATGATCCTCGGACGCGTCATCGGCGAAATCCACGGCACCATCAAGCACCGCTTCTACGAGGGCCGCCGCCTGCTGGTCGTCGAGAAGACCGCGCCCGACGGCAAACCGACTGGCGACTACGTCATCGCCGTCGACTCCGTCGGCGCCGGCGCCGATGAACGCGTCATCGTCAACGACGAAGGCAACGGCGCCCGCCAGATCCTAGACTCCGCCGACGGCCCCGTACGCTCCGTCGTCGTCGGCATCATCGACGACGTGTACTGATCCCCGCAAAAGGGGAGCGGACGTCTCGTCCGCTCATGCGCGACGTCAGCCGCGCTAT
>DASXIH010000543.1:0-11930 GCA_036498125.1 Thermoanaerobaculia bacterium | reverse complement strand
GCGCAACGTAGCCACCCTGACAGCACCCAAGAGGAAATCGCTCTAGAATCGGCCTTCAAACACTGCGTTTGGGTACTCGGCGAGCGCGGCGGCACATTAGAAATAAAGATACGTGACTTCCTCAATGAATGCGCCGGATCGAAAATATATGGGGCCGACTCCAGCGAGCCTGGTCACGTAATCGAGATCGTAGTTGGTGAACGAGGGGACCACCCGCTCTTTACTTTCGCGGCTCAAGGCTTTCCGGGTTGGCCAGATGCCGCTTCTTAGGCTCGTGCTTCGGCACATCCCGCTTATTCACGCGGAACAGCGCCGTCAGGACGCGCTCAAAGCGTGAGTGCTCCTCGCTCCCCTGCTCGGGATGACACAGGGGGCGAAACGGGCTCGCGGAGACTGCTCTCCTTGGGTGAGCACAGTCTTTACGCGTGCACGCCCGGCGCTTCGCGGCCGGTCTTCTCGACGTACTCGTTGTACGAGCCGCCGTAGACGGCGGGCGCGTCGCCGACCTCGAGGACGCGGTTCGAGAGGCCGCGCAGGAAAGTGCGGTCGTGGGAGACGAAGAGCATCGTTCCCTCGAAGTCCTTGAGGGCGTCGACGAGCATCTCCTTCGTGGCGAGGTCGAGATGGTTGGTCGGCTCGTCGAGCACGAGAAAGTTGGGCGGATCGAGGAGCATGCGGGCCATGACGAGGCGCGACTTCTCGCCGCCGGAGAGCGATCGGATCTTCTTCTCGACGTCGTCGCCGCTGAACTGGAACGCGCCGAGGATGCTGCGGAGGGTGCCGATCGATTCGAGCGGGAAGTCGTTCTGCATCTGCTCCCACACCGTGATGTCGGGGTTGAGCAGGTCGAGCGCCTGCTGTGAGAAGTAGCCCAGCTTGAGCGACGCGCCGAGGCGCACGTTGCCGGCGTCCGGCTCGAGCGCGCCCGCGACCATCTTCAGGAGCGTCGACTTGCCGGCGCCGTTCTTCCCCATCACGCACCACCGCTCGCCGCGGCGGACGCGAAAGCTGAAGCCGTCGTAGATGGTGCGGGAGCCGAAGGCCTTCGAAACGCCGTTCAGCGTCACGACGTCGTCGCCGCTGCGCTGCGGCGTCTTGAAGTTGAACTTCATCGCGACGCGTTTTCGAGGGGGCTCGATCCGCTCCTGCTTCTCGAGCATCTTGATCCGGCTCTGTACCTGCGCCGCCTTCGCCGCGTGCGCAGTGAAGCGGTCGATGAAACGCTGTTCTTTCGCCAGCTTTGCCTGCTGGCGCGCGTACGCTGCTTCCTGGTTCGCGTCCGCCAGCTCGCGCTCGCGGACATAGAAGTCATAGTCGCCGCTGTAAGTATTGATGTCGCCGTCTTCGATCTCGACGATCTTCGTGACGATGCGGTTCATGAAGTCGCGGTCGTGCGACGTCATCAGTATCGTCGCCGGGACCGTCTTGAGGAAGCGCTCCAGCCAGACGATCGACTCGATGTCGAGGTGGTTCGTCGGCTCGTCGAGCAGCAGCACGTCGAAGGAGCCGAGAAGGATCTTCGCCATCGAGACGCGCATCTTCCAGCCGCCGGAGAGCGCGGCGGCATCGCCTTCGATCTGTTCTTCGGTGAAGCCGAGGCCGTGGAGCACTTCGCGAGCGCGCGCTTCGAGCTCGTAGCCGCCGAGGTGCTGATACTCCTCCTGGACGTGTCCATAGCGCTCCAGCGCCACTTCGTCGTGGAGGTTCTGCTCGAGCTCGATCAGTTCATGGTGCAGATCGCCGAGGCGGCCGCTGCCGGCGATCGCCTCATCGAGCACCGGACGTCCGCCCATCTCGTCGACTTCCTGGCGGAACATGCCGATGGTCAGCTTCTTCGGGACGGAGACGACGCCGTCGTCCGGCGACTCGTCGCCGACGATCATCCGGAAGAGCGTCGACTTACCGGCCCCGTTCGGCCCGACCAGTCCCGCTTTTTCGCCCGGGTTGAGCTGGAACGAGGCGTCGACGAAGAGAACCTGCCGCCCGTACTGCTTGCTGACGTTGGAGAACGCGATCATGCCGTGGGACGAACACGCCGTCCCGCCAGCATCTTCCGAATGGCCGAGATGTACGCCGTCGGCGCGGGTAAGAGGGCTGCGAGATCGCACTCGGCGTGTTGCTCGCCGAGGAGGACCTCGCGTGCGCGGAGAGCGCCGAGGTCGGCAATTGGGGCGAGCTTCTTCCAGCGGCGCTCGACGAAGCCGAGGGGAAGACGGTGGCGCGGACGAATGACGATCACCCGCTCGTCCGCGATCTGGTGCTCCCAATCGTCGCGGTGACGGAAGAGCCCGCCCTCGCTCTCGCCCTTCATCGTCATGAGGACGACCGCGTCGCAGCCGCGGTCGAAGAGGAACTCGTACGGCATGTTGTTCGACCAGCCGCCGTCGCCGTAGCGTTCGCCGTCGATCACCGGCGGGTGCGTGTAGAACGGCGGGAGGTAATTGCTCGCGATCAGGATGCGGAGGGGTTCGGCGGCGGCGTGGACGTCCATGATGACCGAGGCGCGGTCGCGAAGCCGCGTCAGCGCGACGTAGAGCGGCAGTCCCTCGCGAATCCTCTCCTCGCGGATGTAGCGGTCGAATGCCCGCGCGTGCAGCCGCGACCAGATGAACGGCGAATGCTCGCGGGTGAGGTTGCGCAGGTCGACGTACGGCATGCGCGTGAAGAAGCGCCAATACTTCCGCAGCTGCTTCCAGTTCCCCGCGGCAATCGCCGCCGCATTCCACGCGCCGCCTGAGACTCCGAGACAGACGGACGGCTCGATTCCGAGGGAGTAGAGCGTCTCCACAGCGCCGACCTGGAAGATGCATCGCGACGAGCCGCCGGAGAAAAGGAACCCGATCCGTCTCGCGGCGCGAAGACGGTCGACTGCGGACGTCGTCACAATTCGGATTCTAGGCCTTGAACGTGCTCACCGGCGCGCGCGGCCTCGCTGCGGACGCGTGATCACTCCACGCCTCATGTCACGTTGACTGCGTCTGTCCTTGTCCGGATCCCTGCTCGACATTCTTCTGATCCGTCTTCTGCTGCAGGAGGTTCTTGACGCCGAACAACGATCCCAGAGCGTCGTGCCAGAACGGCGCGCCAAGGCTGAGCAGAAAAGCCATGATGATCCAGCCGAGAAGCGTCTCCCAAGGATCGATCGTCAGTGGCTTCTCCCAGATCGACTCCCACGTCTCCCAAGTCATCGGTGTAAAGCCGAGCGCGTTGTAGGTCTTCGCGTTCGTCGCCAGCTCGTTCTTCAAGTCCTGGATGATCTTGGTATCCGTGGTCGTCCCGGTGATCTGCTTCGTGTACTGCTCCTGGATCGCCGCGCCTTTGGCGATGACGCGCTGCCGCTCGATCTCGTCGCCCGAGAAGCGCTGGTAGACCTGCACGATGTTCGCGTTCATCGCGATCGCGACGCCGAGGCCGATCACGAACGACCACGTGCGCATGTTGCGGGCGTAACGCTCCTCGAATCCCTGCATGACCGTGTCGAACCACGATTCGAGCGTGGTGAGACGCGCGTTCAGTTGCGCCTTCGCGATGGCGATGTGTGTGTTCACGTTCCCGATCACCTGGGCGAGCGTCGACGCGTCGGCCGCGGCTTTCTTGAGGAGGTCGTTGTTCGGCTGAGCGGCCGCATCGCTCTCGATGCTCTTTTGCAGCTCCGTCGCCGCTGTGACGACCGCGGTCAGGTCGAGATTGCGGAGGCCGAGGATGTCGCCCGCGAGCACCTTCGAATCGATCTGGCCGGCTTTGAAGAGGTTCGTCACCTGCGCGTCGATCGGGGCGATCTGCGCGACGAATTGCGTCAGCTTCGCCTGCGTCTCGGCGCTGAACGAGACCTTGGTGAGCTCCTTCACTGCCGCCGGGATCTCGGAGTACTGCGCATAGAAGTCGTCGATCGCCTGCATCGCGCGCTCGGGCAGCAGGTGGCTCGCCTGGACCGACGCCACGATTTTCGAGAGATCGGATTTCGAGAGCGATTCCAGCGCGTGGTTGCCGAACCATGAGGCGCGCCCGAGGTCCGCGAAGTATTTGAGGACGCTGTCCTTCATCTCCTTCGGCGTGCCGGTTGCCGCCGTCTGCGGCACCTGCGTGAAGAGTTTCTCCAGCGACGCGGCAATCTGCCGCGACTTGAAGCGGGTGATCTTCTTCAGGAACGTCTGGATCGACTGGACGATGAGGCTGAGGAGTAGAAGGACGATGACGACCGCGATCGCGGTGTCGAGAACGCCGAGGTTGAGCATGCTTCCTCCTGCTTAGAGGAGGGCCGCGGCGGCTGCTTTCTCCTACCCCTGAGGCCGCAAGGCGAAGTAAATGACGCCGTCGACGCCGGCGGCTCGCGCGCGCTGCGTCTGTGCCGAGATGCCGTGAACGGTGTTCAGATACGCCGCGACGCCGGCGAGCGCGATCCGGTGGGTCCGGTGCGCGGTGTCGATCAGGAAGCGGAGCCAGTCGTCGAAGTCGCGCCGCTGCCGGGCGATCGTCTCGCGCTTGTAGATCATCGGGCAGAGGAGGTCGACGATCCGCTCGTCCGACCACTTGCGCCAGTCCTGAAAGACGTTTGCATATGCGTCGGTCGTCTCGAATCCCTCTTTCCCGCGCGGTCCGCGGCCGTACGTGATCAACGCGGCCGAGATCTGGATCGAGGGGCGGATCGCTTTGATGCGGTCGTGGACGCTGCGGACAAAGTTCGTCACCTGGTCGCGGCGCCACTCGCACCAGAGCGGGTCGTTCGGCGCCGGAAGGCCGGTGCGGTTGTACTTCGCGTTGAAGCGCTGGACGTTGGCGTCGTTGTAGCCGACGTCGCCCGCGCGGTTTTCCGGGTAGCGGACGCGGTCGAGGTGCACGCCGTCGATGTCGTACGCGCTGGCGAGGTGCGCCAGGACGTCGACCGTGTATGCCGCCGCTTCTGGATTGCCGAGGTCGATGTACCACTCGGCACCGAAGCGGTAGTTGCCGTTGCGCGTTCGGGTTCCCCACTGGCGATCGTCGTCGTACGGCGCATTGGTCGCAGGATTCCAGACGTGCTGCAGGAAGACGTGCTTCGAATCGCGCGGGAGCGTCTTCGCCGGATCGCCCTGCCACACCGAGCCGACGATCGCGAATGCATGCACCTGGATGTCGCGCGCGTGCGCCTGTCCGATCAGGTACCGCAGCGGATCGAAGTCGGAGCCCAGCACCTCGGCGCGCGGCTCCGCGGCGTCGAAGTACCACGCATCGCCGCGGCGGCGTACCTCCATGAAGATTGCGTTCGCCTTCGCGCTCGTCGCCGCGGAGATGATCCGGTCGACGTCGTCCCGCGTCACGAACGGCGTGTGAAACGTCTCGACCCAGAACGCGCGGTACCGCGGCGCGGCCGATGCCGTCGTGCAAGTCAGAAGGAGCGCGAGCGCGAGTGCCGCGCGCTGAAGCATGGGGAATTGTACCGTCAAGCCTGCTTGCGGCTGCGCCAGAACGCGTACGCCGGAAGGCCCGCCGCGAGGATGGCGAAGCCAATCAGGCTGTTCTTCGGCGACTGCGCGACCGTGCCTGCGACGACGAGCCAGCAGGCGAGGGTGAAGACGAGCGTCGTGACCGGGTGGAGGGGTGTTCGGAACTGCGCGCTCGCACCGCGCCGCCGGAAGAGGAAGAGCGCAACGCCGGTCAGACCGAAGAAGATGAAGTCGACCGAGACGACGTAGCTGAGGATCTGTTCGTACGTCCCCGAGAGCGCGATCACGATCGCGACGACGCCTTGCAGCGCGATCGCGACGATCGGCACGCGCGTGGTCGGATGCACTTTGGCGACGCTGCGGAAGAAGAGCCCGTCGGCCGCCATCGCGTAGTAGACGCGCGGGGCGGTCAGCATGCTCTGGCTGAGGAAGCCGAGCGTCGAGATCGCGATGCCGACCGCGATCAGGTTCGCGCCGCGCTCGCCGAGGGCGAGGCGCATCACGGAGGAGGCGGGAGTCGTCGTCGCCGCGAGACCGCCGGCGCCGAGGACGCGGAGGCAGACGATGTTCACGCCGACATAGACCACGATCACGCCGATGACGCCCGCCAGCAGCCCGATCGCGAGATCGCGTTCGGGGCGCTTCAACTCGGCCGACATGAAGCTCGCGGTCTGCCAGCCGCCGTAGGCGAACATGACGGGAGTCATGGCGGCGGCGAAGGCGGCGAGGGTGGCGGAGACGTGCGGCGGCGAGGGCGCGGCCGCCCCATGGAACGACGCCCCCACCGCGACCAGCATCGCGATCGCGGCGAGCTTCAGGAGCATGAGGACCGTCTGCGTGTTGCTGCCGCTGCGGACGCCGAAGCAGTTGATGACCGTCAGAACGAGGAGGGTCACCGTTGCGACGACGCCGTCCGGAAAACCGGTGTGCGCATACTTCGCGAACGTGACCGCCACCGCCGCCATCCCGCCGCTCTGGACGACGAGCAGCAACCCCCATCCATAGAGAAACGCGACGGACGGATGGTAGGCGTCGCGGAGGTAGGCGTACTGTCCGCCCGCCTCGGGCCGTAGAGCGGCGAGCTCCGCGTAGACAAACGCGCCGAGGAGCGCGATGGCGCCGCCGGCGATCCATGCGCCGAGGATGAGACTCGGCGTATGTACTTGACGCGCGACGACATACGGGTTGATGAAGATGCCCGACCCGATGATGCCGCCCATGACGATCATCGTGGCGTCGAACGCGCCGAGGCGGCGGGCAAGCGTCGTCATGCGTGCGCCGATGGTAGCCGATGGCTATTATTTCTCCATGCACCGATTGCTGGCCGGTCTTGTCCTTGCCGCCCTTCCTCTCTACGCCACCGAAACGTTCGAGGCGCGCTCGCCGCGCCATTCGGTCGTGCTGGAGTCGAACGGAGCCGGCGAGTACTTGATCCGGGTGACCGACCTCGAAACGAACGCGGTGCTGATGCGGTCCACGATGAAGGGCGAGCACACGGCCACGGAAAAAGCCGGCGGCCTGAATGTGTCGCTCAAGGCCATGGAAACCGGAGACGTCCTCACGGTCAGCGTCCGGATCGAAACAGATGACACGACCGTCGACCTGATTTCGGGAAGCTGGCTGATCGCGCCGAGGGAGGCGCCTCATGCGGTCATCAAAGTGCCGCCTGGCAGTCCGCCGTTGCGTGTCGGCGGCGACGTCAAGGGCCCTGTCCTCCTCCATCGCGTCGAGCCGGTCTACCCGGCGCAAGCGAAGGCCGACCGGATCGAGGGCGTCGTCATCCTCGAGGCCGTGATCGATCGCACCGGCCACGTTCGCAATGTCTACGTTCTCAAGCCGCTGCCTGAGGGGCTCTCGGAAGCGGCGACCGACGCAGTGAAGCAATGGACCTTCGCCCCCGGGACGCTCAACGGCGCCCCGATCGATGTTCTCTACAATCTGTCGATCGTCTTCCATCTGAAATAGAAAACCGCCGCCCGGGTTTGGCAAAGCTGCAACCTTCGTCCAAGATCATCGTTAAAAAAGATGTAAGCAGATGCCCGGCGTCCAACCGGGGCAGGAGTCCGAGTCCATGAGTGTGCTCACGCCTCAGGAAACGAAGAAGAAAAAGAACCGCAAACGGCTGTTGATCACGCTGATCGCAGCGGTCGTCATCATCGGGATCACGGTCGCGTCCGTCGCCAACAAGCGGAAAGACAAGCCGATCCCGGTCACCATCGAGAAGGCCGTGCGGAAGAACATCACGCAGCTCGTCACGGCGACCGGCAAGATCCAGCCGGAGGTCGAGGTGAAGATCGCTCCGGAAGTCTCGGGCGAGATCGTCGACCTGCCGGTGCATGAAGGTCAGGCGGTCCACAAGGGCGACCTGCTCCTCCGCATCAAGCCGGACGTCTACAAGGCGCAGGTCGAGGCGCAGCAGGCGGCGCTCGCCGGCTCCAGGGCCGCGATCGAGCAGCACAGAGCCGAGCTGTCGAAGGCCGACCTCGATCTGAAGCGGATCAAGAGCCTGCACGCGCAGCACCTCGTGTCCGACCAGGACCTGAACGCGGCGCAGACGCAGTCCGACATCGCGAAGTCGGCGCTGAGCACTTCGCAGTTCGACGCTCAGCGCGCGGAGAGCAGCCTGCGCCAGATCAACGACGCGCTGACGAAGACGACGATCTACTCGCCGGCCGACGGATCGATCAGCGCCCTCGAGAGCCGCCTCGGCGAACGCGTCGTCGGTACCAGCCAGTTCGCCGGCACCGAAGTCATGCGCATCGCCGACCTGAGCGACATGGAGGCGCAGGTCAACGTCAACGAGAACGACGTCATCAACGTGAAGGTCGGCGACCACGCGAAGATCAGCGTCGACGCGTATCCCGACCGCAAGATCGACGGCGTCGTCCGCGAGATCGCCACGACCGCGAGCACGCAGAACGCCGGCTCGCAGGAGGAGGTCACCAACTTCCTCGTGAAGATCACCGTCACCGACAAGTCGGTCGCGCTCCATCCCGGAATGAGCGCCACGGCGGACATCGAGTCGGCGACGGTGGAGAACGCCATCGCGGTCCCGATCCAGAGCGTCACGGTGCGCCAGACCGACAGCAAGCTCTCGCCGGAGGAGCTCGAGAAGAACAAGGCGAGCCAGGCGGCCGCCGACAAGGGCGACAACCGCGCCGATGTCACAAATGAAACGGAGCAGAAACAGAAGGAACGCGCACAGCGCGAAAAGCTGATGCGGGTTGTATTCATTAAGAAGGGCGACAAGGTCGAGGAGCGTAAGGTGGAGACCGGAATCGCCGATACGACCGACATCGAGATCAAGAGCGGTGTGAAGCCGGGCGAAGAAGTCGTCTCCGGCAGCTACACCGTGGTCAGCCGGCGCCTCAAGGATGGGGCGAAGGTCGAAATCGAGAAGCAGCAGGGACAGAAGAGCAGCTAGAACTGAGCGAGGCCGCCGCATGAGATTCATTCGCGATCTGCAGATCGAAATCGTCGAGAGCTTCCGGATTGCGTTTCTGCAGATCCGCATGCACAAGATGCGGTCGGTCCTCACCGGCCTCGGCGTGATCATCGGCATCATCGCGGTCACGCTGATGGGGTCGGCCATCAGCGGCATCCAGGTCGGCTTCGAGCGCAGCCTCGCCGTCATCGGCGACGACGTGCTGTACGTCGAGAAATGGCCGTGGCACCACGTCGACGACTGGTGGAACTACCGGAACCGCCGCCGCATGGAAGTGCACTACGCCGACGATCTGAATCGCATCATCCAGGCGACGCCGAACTCGCAGCTCATCGTCGCCGTGCCGACGCTGAACACGCAGCGGAAGGTCAAGTACAACAACCTCCAGGTGAGCGGCATCTTCACCCAGGGAACGAACACCGACTTTCTCGTGACCTCGACCGCGTCGTTCAGCCAGGGCCGCTTCTTCACGGAGACGGAATCGCGCGGAGGACAGAACGTCGTGGTCCTCGGGTACGACGTCGCCGAGGCGCTGTTCCCGCAGGGATCGCCGCTCGACAAAGTCGTCGACATCGACAGTCACCCGTTCCGCGTCATCGGCGTCTACGCGCGCCAGGGAACGTTCCTCGGTCTCTTCAGCTTCGACACCTACGCCGTCGTGCCGCTCGGCGCGTTCATGAAGAACTTCAGCTCCCGGCTCGACGCGTCGATCCGCGTGAAGGTGAAGGACAAGAACCGGCTCCAGGCGGCGATCGACGAGCTGACCGGCGACATGCGGCGCGTGCGGGGATTGCGGCCGGAGCAGAAGGACGATTTCTCGGTCAACGAGCAGTCGGCGCTTCGCTCGACCCTCGACCCGATCAAGACCGGCATCGCGATGGCGGGACTGTTCGTCACCGGCCTCGCGCTCTTCGTCGGCGCGATCGGCATCATGAACATCACCTACGTCAGCGTGAAGGAACGTACGCGCGAGATCGGAACGCGCAAGGCGGTCGGCGCGCGCCGCCGCACGATCCTGCTGCAGTTCCTCATCGAGGCGGTGGCGATCTGCCTCATCGGCGGCGCGGTCGGCCTCGTGTTGAGCTGGGGAATGGTTTCCGGCATCGCCGCCGCCGTTCCGTCGTTCCCGATCCAGTTCTCGCTCGGTCTCGTCATCGTCGGCATGATCGTCTCGACGCTCACCGGCGTCGTCAGCGGCTTCGCCCCCGCGCTGAGCGCGAGCCGCCTGGATCCCATTGAGGCGCTGAGATACGAATGAACGTACGCGAAATCTTCCGGATGGCGTTCAGCGCATTGCGCGCGAACAAGCTTCGCTCGATCCTGACGATGCTCGGCGTGATGATCGGTGTCTTCTCGGTCATCGGCGTCATGACGGCGCTGAGCGTGATCCAGGGCTCGATCGAGTCGGGCCTCAGCTTCCTCGGCAGCGACCTCTTCCAGTTCGGGAAGTACCCGGTCATCAGCAAGAACGACCCCGAGGATAAGTTCGCAAACCGCCGCAACATCTCGCTGGAACAGGCGAACGAGTACAAGCGGCTGATGGAAGGGCAGGCCGGGGCGATCGCGCTGAAGGTCTTCGACGGCGGCAAAGCCGTCAGCTACCAGCGGACGAAGGTGCAGGGGAAGACCGTCGTCGGCACGAATGAGAACTTCCTGATCGCGAACGCCTACTCGCTCGAGTACGGCCGGAACATTTCGCCCGAAGACGTCGCATTGGGCCGCAACGTCGCGGTCGTCGGGAAGTCGATCGAGAAGGGCCTCTTCCAAAACGAGTCTCCGATCAACAAGCAAATCAACATCAACGGCCATCCGTTCCGGATCATCGGCGTGCTCGAATCGAAGGGCTCGACGTTCGGACAGAGCCAGGATGATTTGAACCTCGTCCCGATCACGACCTTCTTCAGCGACTACGGGCGCGCGAACCGGACCGTCAACATCGCCACGCAGTCGAGCTCCCAGCAGACGTACAACGCGACGCTGGACAAGGCGATCGGCGCCATGCGCGCGGCGCGTGGGCTGAAGGTGGGGCAGGAAAACGACTTCGAGGTCTACTCGAACGACACCCTGCTCTCCGCGTTCGCCCAGATCGCGGGAACGATCCGCATCGGAGCGTTCGTCATCAGCGCGATCGCGCTCCTCGCGGCCGGCATCGGCATCATGAACATCATGCTGGTGAGCGTCACCGAGCGGACGCGCGAGATCGGCGTCCGAAAGGCGATCGGCGCCCGCAAGAACGACATCGTCAAGCAGTTCCTGATCGAGGCGATCCTCCTCTCGGAGGTCGGCGGCCTGATCGGGATCATCTTCGGCGTCGGCGGCGGCAACATCTTCGCCTTCGTCTGGGACATGTCGGTCGTCTTCCCATGGGGATGGGCCCTCACCGGCCTGGTCGTCTGCTCCGTGATCGGCACCGGCTTCGGCTGGTATCCCGCCTGGAAAGCCGCGTCGCTCCACCCGATCGAAGCGCTTCGGTACGAGTGAGCACCCTTCTGCTTTCCCGGACGCCCGGGCTCCTCGACGTTTGGCTTCGCGATCTGCCCGATGCGTTGATCCGTGCGAACGAAGGCGAGTGCACCTTCAGCGCGTTCGATGTCGTCGGCCACCTGATTCACGGTGAGCGAACGGACTGGATGCCGCGGGCGCGGATGATTCTCCAGTACGGCGATACCCGCCCGTTCGAGAAGTTCGATCGTCTGGCGCAGAACCGCGAGAGCCAGGGCAAGTCCCTCGGCGAGCTGCTCGACACGTTCGCGACGCTCCGCGCACAGAACCTCGACGATCTGCGCCGTATGAACCTCCAGCCGTCCGACTTCGAACGCCGCGGTCTCCACCCGGAGCTCGGCCCGGTCACCCTCGGCCAGTTACTCGCCACCTGGGCCGCGCACGATCTCACGCACATCCACCAGATCTCGCGCGTGATGGCGCACCAGTACCGCGCCGCCGTCGGCCCCTGGACCGACTACCTCGGCGTGATGCGCTGCAACGGCCATAGCGCGTAAGCGCTGCCTCGTTCATGAGGTCCCGGCCCTCGTTCATGGGGTGTCCGACCTCATTCGTGAGGT
>DASXIH010000542.1:0-4299 GCA_036498125.1 Thermoanaerobaculia bacterium | reverse complement strand
CGGCATTCTCCCGCTTATCCGAGGTAGCGTTTTCCCTCGGAATGGAGTGGAACACCGAGTACTACCGGCGAAATCTCCCGCATATCGTCGCTTATGAGAGGCCGATGTTCGTCACTTTCGGCACGAAACGACGCCGGCGCCTCCCGCCTTGCGCGAGAAATCTCGTTCTCGCGCGCTGCCTCTTCGGGCACACCCGGCACTACTGGCTCAACGCCGTTGTCGTCATGCCCGATCATGTCCATCTCGTTCTGACAATTCCGTGTGGCCCAGCCGGTCTCGCATGGAGGTCAATCATGAAAGGGATGAAAGGAACGGCCGCCCATGCTGTGAAGGGTCTCCTCGGGTGGCACGGGAGTGTCTGGCAGTCCGAGTCGTTTGATCGCGTGATCCGCTCCGGGAAGGAGTACGAAACGATCGAGTACATTCTCGAAAACCCGGTTCGGGCAGGAATCGTCGAACGATGGCAGGACTATCCCTGGACGTGGATGCCGGCGGAGACGGGGTTGGGAGCAGCGCAGACAAGAATGTCTGCGCTCCACGGTAGCGCGAACGAACGTACGCGCTAACTCGCGCGCAGTTCGATGATTCGGGAGCGGAGCTTCTCGGTGACGGCGAGACCGCGGAGGAGCGAGGCGGTCTTTTCGAACTCGATGATCATGGCTTCGACGGCGCGGGAGCCGTCGCCGCTCATGATGCCGTCGAGGGCGTGGAGGAAGTGTTTTTCGATCGTCTTGTGCGCCGAGTCTCCGATGTACTCCTCGGCGACGGCGCGGATGCGGGCGGCGAGGTCGACTAGCTCGCCATTGTCAGCGTCGGCGTCTCGTTCAATTTTTTTTTTTAGCTGGACGAGCTCGCCCGTGATCATGCCGTAGAGGATCTTGGCGACGTCGAAGGACGACATGCCGAGGGTCTTGCCGATGTCGACGATCGATCGGTGGCCGTCGATCCGCGTGATCAGCATCCACTCCTGCGGATTGAGCGTGATCTGCTCGTGACGGTTCTCGCGGGTCATCAGCTCCGGGACGTAGTCGACCGAAGCGATCTTCTTGGAAAGTACCCGCCACTCGTCGAGGCGGCGCGCCGCCTCCATCAATAGATTGGTGTTCGACTTCGTGATGGTCTGACGGTCGGGCTCTTCGCCGGGGTTGAATTGGAACTCGCCGGCATTCCAGATCGCGAGGGAGTAGATCGCTTCCTCGCCGATGAGATCGCCCACGTAAGCGTGGACCATCTGCCCGTTCTTCAGGTAAATAAAACCTTTATCGGCATCGCGCGTGAGCGTGAATTTGCCGGTCTTGCCCGACACGCTCACCAATTGGATGATGTCGGGTAACGGTAACTCCTTCAGCGATCCTTGGAAAGCCATGCTCGACGGGTTGGGTCGAAGAGTAGCCCACGCCCTACGAACGGTCAAGAAGTGGTAACGATCTCTCGTGCCTCCGCTCCACCACGCTCATCGCCCACATGACGAAGAAGAACGCGGCGGGGAAGCCGGTGGCGATGCGGAGCGTGTTCGTGCTCTCGCGCAACCGGAGCAGCTGGGTGAAGCCGTCGAACGCCATCGGCAGGAGGGCGATCCACATCATCGCGCGCAGGAAGCGTTCGTGGACCCACGGCGCGATCAGGAACGCCGCGCCCCCCGCGATCAGACCGACGTAGATCGCCGTGCAGCGCGCGCAGATCGGCATCCGCGTCCCGAACAGGAAGAGGCAGCGATGCGGGATGCCGTGACAGAGCACGCGGAACGGCAATCGCCACCACTGCGACGCGCCATGCGCCTCTGCGTACGTGCAGCCGACGGCCAGAAGCAGGATGAGCGCCGCGAGCGTGCCGATCAGCGCGCCGACGATGAGCGTCTCTTTTTTCACTTGCGCAGTCGGTACGCGTAGGCGAATGCGTAGGTGGAGACGATCATCGCCCAGAACGCGGTCAGGACGACGCCGATGCAGAAGAGCATGATCCCGACGCCGGCGGCGAAACGGGCGATCAGGTAGACGACGAACGCGATGAGGTAGTTGACGAAGTTGACCTTGATGAACTGGTAGATGCGCCCGAACTCGAACGCGGCGCCGAAGCGTTGCTCGACTGAGGCAAAGAGCATCGCGGCCGGGAGCCAGAACGAGAGCGCGAGACTGATCGGGACGAAGAGGCACCAGACGCAGCTCGCCATGCCGCCCGCGACCGCGCGTCGGAGGTCATCAGGTCCCGCGATGCTGCCCGCCAGAATTGCCGGGATGATCAACGCGATGACGAGCGAAATCAGCGGAAGGACGTAGCAGAAGCCGACGAAGAAGAGCCGCACGCCTTCGGCGAAGTAGCCGCCGAGGTCATCCCATTCGGGTAACGGCTGCGGGTCATTCGCAACGACGTTGCGGCAAAGCTTCGCACAGTAGCCGAGGATGAAGAAGATGCCGACGATGAAGATTGCCGCGATGTAGAAGAGGCCGCCGATGAGAACCTTCGTTACCCAACGCGGGTCTTGGAAGACAAACGCGAACGGCTGAACGAAGTCGTATGCGCCAGGGTCGGACCGCGGCGGAGGCGGCGGTGGTGGCGGAGGAGGCGACGGCGTCAGATCCGTGTACGTCAACTCGAAGACGAGTTTACTTCCGAGCGGAACAAAAAGCGCCGGGAATCGTCTTACAGTTGCCGGTGCAAGAAGAGCGGTTTGACCTGATCGTAGAAGAGGACGAGCGCCCCGGCGGGGTGCCGTACTCCGTCGTCGTTTCGGTCGTCCTGCACGTCGCTCTCGTCATTTTCCTCATCAAGAACATGCACCCTACGGCGGAGACGAACATCCCCGCCCCGATCGTTCACTACGTCGAGTTGATGCGGCAGAACCCGCAGTTCGTCGAAGCGCCCGGCCAGAAGATCAAGATGAAGCCGAGCGCCGAGGCGGCGATGTCGGACGCGAACCGCAAAGCGGCGTCCCCGCAACCGACCGGCGACAAACTGACGACGCGGCCCGGAGACGGCTCGAACCTCTACACGCCGCCGATGCAGCGGCGCGGCGCACCGCCCACGCCGCAGCAACAACAGCAGCAGCCGACACCGCAACAGCAACAACAACAGCAGCAGGCGGCGGAGGCGGCGCAGCAGGCGATGATGGCTCCGTCACCGCAGACGAGCGCGTCGTCGCTCCGGCAGCCGGTGCAGAAGCTCGCCTCCGCAGGGCCGGTCAACTGGAACAACGCGATCCGCGAAGTCGTGAAATCGCGCCCGGCCGGCAACGGCGAAGGCTTCGACCTCGGCCAGGCCGCGGGCGGCGAGAAGGGGTACACGGCGGAGGCGGGTCCGCTCTCGTTCGAGACGCAGTGGTTCGACTGGGGCGACTACGCCGAGAGCATGGTCAGCAAGATCCGGATCAACTGGTACGGCATCATGCCGGACCTCATCCGGACCGGACTGAAAGGCGTCGTCACGATCCGCTTCACGATCCATCGCGACGGCCACATCACCGACATCACGATCCTCAAGAGCAGCGGCGTCCCGCCCTACGACAACGCCGCGCAGAAGGCCCTCGAAGCCTCCTCCCCGCTCAAAGCGCTCCCGGCCGACTTTCCGAAAGACAGCGAGCGGGTGACGGCAATGTTCTATTACAACATGGAGATACCGGGGAGATAGGGACAGAGTGGCAGAGGTGCAGAGTGGCAGAGTGAGCTCTGCTACTCTGAACCTCTGTAACTCTGCATCTATGCAACTCGTCCTTCGCCGCCCCGTCACCATCCTCCTGCTCCTGGCGGTCACGATCGGGATCGCGGCGCTGACGACGTCGATCACCGGCAAGAGCTACTCGAAAGTCGACCCGATTCCGTTCGAAGACTTGCGCCACCTCGCGCACCGGCTCGAGCACAAGCCGATGGCGACGACGACGCTCTCGATCATCATCATGCCGGTCATCGGGAACATGCTGCTGTTCCTGCCGTGGGGCTTCCTGATGTTCATCACGCTCTACGGCGTCGAGCGGCCGACGGTGCAGACGTACGTCCTCACGATCCTCCTCGGCATCTCGTTCTCCAGCGCGATCGAGGCGGTGCAGTACTTCCTCCCGTCGCGCGTCGCCGACGTGAACGACGTCATCTGGAACAGCGCTGGAACGCTGCTAGGCGCGCTCCTCGGACATGCCCGCCTGAGGCTCCGGTTCGAGTTCGAGTAAGCTCTCCCCGATCAACTCATGCTCCCGGAATTGAAGGCGATCGAGCCGCGTCTGAAGCAGATTCTCTATGGCGCCGTGGAACACGTGCAGGCCACGAAAGCGGCGCTCTATCTTCCGGCGACGAACGACCTCACCGACAAGAC
>DASXIH010000541.1:0-6557 GCA_036498125.1 Thermoanaerobaculia bacterium | reverse complement strand
CGCCACACAGAATCAAATACCTGTTGATGGTTCTCGTCCCGCTCCTCGTCGCGATCGTGTTGGGGGTTTACGTTCCGATGCGTTTCGAGTCGGTCATCGCGACGCCGTTGGCGCTCTGCATCGCCGAGGGCGTGAAGGCGCGTAAAGGGATTCTGCAGGAGGCGCTCGCGTCCGTTCTCCTCGGCGCCGCGGCGATCTGGAGCGTCGTCGGGATCATCGATCACGCGAACCGGCCGGTGGACGATTACCGGAGGGCGGCATCATGGGCCGCGATGAACGTGTCGAAGCAGGAGCGTCTCGTCGCGAGCGGCTATCTCTACCTGGAGACGATCGAAGCCGGCCGTCCTGACGCGTTCGCCTTCCCGATGGAGCAGGCAATTCATCCCGGCTGGCGTGCGTTGGCTACAGTGAAGGACGTCGTACCGCAGCCGCCCTTCGTTTGGATCGGCGAGCGCGGGTCGCGCGAACTCGCTCTCGTCGCCGTTCATCACCGCGTCGAGCCGCTCTGCATCAACGATCGTGCGATGGTGGCTCGCATCAGGTAAGATTTGGAAACTTAACCGGCATGCCTCATTTCATCACTGACAAGTGCATCGGGTGCAGCGTCTGCGAGATCAAGTGCCCGACCAATACGATCTGGGGCGCTGCCAAGGGCCAGTACTACATCCACCCGGAGCGCTGCATCGACTGCTCGGTGTGCGGCATCTACTGCCCGGTCGACGCCATCCAGAACCAGCACGGCGACTTCATCCCCCGCGTCAAGCCGAAGGAGATCCCGAAGGCGGACGTGATCAAGGAGCTCTGCACCGGCTGCGAGTTCTGCGTCGACATCTGCCCGTTCGAGTGCATCCGCATGGTGGACGCCAAGGACGAGACCCTCGCGAATCACTACAAGATCGCGGAAGTCGACAAGAACAAGTGCGTTGCCTGCCGCCTCTGTGAGAGCGTCTGCGACAAGGACGCCATCGTCGTCCCGAACGCTCCGACCCAGCTCAAGACCTATCTCCCGGACTTCGTGGTGCTGGGCACCGGCCGCTGATGCCGCCGCGCGAGCCCGACCTGCCCGAGCGCGACGACCTGCCGAAGGAGTCCGCCCGCACCATCCTCTTCCAGTTCGTCATCTTCCCGCTCGGGATCGTCGTCATCGCCGTCGGCGTGTTTCTGCTGTTCGGCAAACTGGCGTCGGACGAACAGTCGATCCCCGACTACCTGAACGAGATCCGCTCCGGCAGTTCCCACGAGCGTTGGCAGGCGGCCTATCAGCTCTCGAAGTCGCTCAAACGCGGGGAAGCCAGGCGGTATCCCAACCTGGAGCAGCAGGTCGCCTCCCTCTACGTTGGAGCGAAGCACGACGATCCCCGCATCCGCCGGTACCTCTCGATGGTCCTCGGCTCCCTCGGCGACCGGAAGGCGACCCCGCTGCTGCTCGACGCGTTGGGCGAAAAGGACGTCGACACCCGCATTTACGCGCTCCTGGCGCTGGCCGATCTCCGCGATCCCGCCTCCGTTCCGGCGGTGATGACGGCCGTGCACGATGATGAAAAGGACGTCCGGAAGACGGCGCTCTACACCCTCGGCTCGATCGGCGACCCTCGTGCGTCGGACCTCCTCGCAAGCCAGCTGACCGACGAAACGGCCGACGTCCGCTACAACGCGGCGGTCGCACTGGCGCGGATGGGGGATCACCGGGCGATCGGCGTCCTGCGGGAAATGCTCGACCGAAGCCGCCTCAACAACGTCCGCGACATGCGCGAAGACCAGAAGGAAGAGGCGATGATCGTCGCGATCAACGCCTACACGCGCCTGGTCGGAAAGAGCGCGTCGCCGGACCTCGTGCGCCTCACGCAGGACCCCAACCTCCGCGTCGCGGCTGCCGCGAAAGAAGCGCTCGCTCATCTTCCGCGCTAGCAACGAGTTGCGACATTACGTCGCAGCGTGTCAAGCATCACGTTTTTCGTTGACACGCTTTCCCGAATCGCTGATATTAGGCGGCACCGAATCGCAGCTCTTCGAATGGCCGAAGACATCACTCCATATCAGGTGAACCCGAAAACTCCCCTGGCCGGGAGTGCGGCGTCCGACATCCGCGAACAGGGTGAAATCTCCCGTCGCAGCTTCCCGGTCGTCCTCACGACGGCGTGGGTCGCGCTGGCGGCGGCGCTCGGCGGCCTTGCTTCCATTCTTGGGCGTTTCATGTTCCCGAACGTCCTCTTCGAACCGGTCCAGAAGTTCAAAGCCGGCTTCGTCGCCGACTACACGGTCGGCGACGTCGACGAGCGGTGGAAAGACAAGTACGGCATCTGGATCGTGCGGCAGGAAGAGTTGATGTACGCGCTGATCACCGTTTGCACCCACCTGGGATGCACGCCGAACTGGCTGGCTTCACAGAACAAGTTCAAGTGCCCCTGCCACGGCAGCGGCTACTACCGGACCGGCGTCAATTTCGAGGGCCCGGCCCCCCGGCCGCTCGAGCGGGCGAAGATTTTTCTCGATCCCTCGGACGGCCAGATCGTCGTCGACAAGTCGGTCCAGTTCCACCAGGAACGCGGCGAGTGGACCAACCCCGAAGCCTTCATCAAGACCTAGCGGAGAGGAACGGATGGCGAAGCTCAAATCGGTTCAGGAAGGCATCGTCAACTCCCAGGTCTGGAAGTCCATCTTTCGCGTCGGCGTCCCGAACACCAACCGCAAGCGCGTCCTCGCGGTTCTCGGCTCGCTGATCCTGCACCTTCACCCCGTCAAAGTGCGCCGCTCCGGCGTCCGCATGAGCTACACCTGGTGCATGGGCGGGACGTCGTTCTTCCTCTTCCTCGTCGAGACGGTCACCGGCCTGCTGCTGATGTTCTATTACCGGCCGACGATCGAGTACGCCTTCACCGACATCATGGATCTGCGCGAGCAGGCTCCGTTCGGGATCATGCGCGAGATGCACCGGTGGGGTGCGCACGCCATGGTCATCGCGGTCTGGCTGCACATGTTCCGCGTCTTCATGACCGGCTCGTACAAGCCGCCCCGAGAGTTCAACTGGAACGTCGGCGTCATCCTGCTCGTCCTGACGCTGCTCCTGTCGTTCACCGGCTATCTGCTGCCGTGGGATCAGCTCGCGATCTGGGCGATCACGGTCGGCTCGAACATGGCGCGCGCCACACCCGGCGCGGGAAATGAGGGCCCCATGTCGGGGCTCGTAAAACTCGGGGACATACGACTCATACACGCGGGCGACGACGCCCGCTTCGCCCTCATTGGCGGCAGATCCATCGGCCCTGCCACGCTGCTGCGCTTCTACGTGCTGCACTGCATGGTCATCCCGCTGGCCGCCGGCTTCCTGATGGCGATCCACTTCTGGCGAGTCCGAAAAGACGGGGGAATCTCCGGTCCACTGTAGGGCACGAGAAGCGAGCCGACGATGACGTTCATCAAAGACTTCGTCAACGTACTTTCGGGCGCGTCGATCTCGTTTCTGCTCCTGTCTTCCCTTTTCGGCAGCATCGTCTACTTCAACCTGCTCGACGGCCGCCTGAAATCGAAGGGGGGCGCGGGGTTCGTCGGCTTCGGCGTGATCCTCCTCGTCGTCGGTCTCTTCGTCCGGCCGCTGCTCTACCTCGGGATCGCGTACATGCTGATCATGTTCGCGCTCGCTCATCTGGGCCCGCGGCTCTGGGACACGAAGACCGGTCTCTGGATGCTGATCCTCGGCGGCGGCGGGTTCGGGATCTCGATGTTCGACCCGAACTTCTTCCTCATCGCCGCGAAGCCGGACAACGTCCCGATCGTGGCGATGATCTTCCTCCTCGCGTTCTTCACCTGGGTGGCGCTGCGCAAGGCGTATCTGAACGATCGCCAGATCGCGCTCGGCGGCATGCCGTGGGAGAAGACCGAGTCGGACGAGAAGCTCTTCACCTGGCCCGACCTCGTCTACACCGAGATGCTCTGCATGATCCTCCTGACGATCGTGATGATCGTCTGGTCGGTCGCGCTGCGCGCGCCGCTCGAAGAAGCGGCCAACCCGACGTCGTCCCCGAACCCCGCCAAGGCGCCGTGGTACTTCCTCGGCCTCCAGGAGATGCTCGTCTACTTCGATCCGTGGCTGGCCGGCGTCGTCCTGCCGACGCTGATCATCGTCGGGCTGATGGCCATCCCGTACATCGATACCAATCCGAAAGGCAACGGCTACTACGCGTTCCGCGAGCGCAAGTGGGAGATCGGCGTCTTCCTCTACGGCTTCCTCGTGCTCTGGTCGTTCCTCATCATCACCGGAACGTTCCTGCGCGGGCCGAACTGGAACTTCTTCGGTCCCTACGAATACTGGGATCCGAACAAGCTCGTGCCATTGGTCAACGTCGACCTCTCGGAGCTGATCTGGGTCAAGCTCCTGGCGATGCCGTTACCGAAACTGTGGGTGATCCGCGAGATCTTTGGGATCGCCCTCGTCATCGGCTACCTCGGCCTCCCGCCCCTGATGGCCGTCGGCCCCTTCCGCCGCTTTTACCTGAAGATGGGCGCGCCGCGTTACTACGTCGGCTCGTTCCTCTTTCTCTTCATGATGTCGCTGCCGATCAAGATGGTCCTGCGGTGGCTGTTCAATTTGAAGTATTTGGTCCACATCCAGGAGATTTTTTTCAACATTTAAGGGCCGGATGACGAACGCTTGAAGCCGCAAGAACCGATTCCGCACAACTACAGCATGGGCCGCCTGAACGCGATCTTCGCGGGTTCGGCGCTCGTGCTGCTGGCCGTCACCGGCATCATCGTCGGCTACGACTATGTGCGCGGCTGGAAGTGGTTCCAGTGGGAGTTCCTCCGCATCCAGCAGGACCGGCTCGAGTCGCAGCTCCGCGATGCGAAGCAGGAAGAGAACAAGACACAGCTCGCCGCGCTCGACCAGCAGGTGAAGGCGCAGGAGCAGACGATCGCGAGGCACCGCGCGCAGTACATGCTCGCGCAGAAGGAGCTCGACAGCTGGGAAGGGAAGCACTACGCGGCGGATGAGGACTACCGCTTCGCGAAGGCGAACCTCGACGCCCAGCGGTACGAGCTCGAGACCGCGGTCACGCAGCACGCGAAGAACCTTGCCGCGAGGCAGAAGGATTACGACGCTCTCAATCAGCACGTGAACGACCTTCAGCTCCGGCTGCAGGACGTCACGCGCCGCCGCGACGCCGCGCGCGGCGTCGTCGACACCTGGATGAAGCGCATCAAGGACGCCGAGGACAAGCGGAAAGAGCTGACGGCGTCGATCGACCTGATCAACAAACAGCTCTCCAACGTCGAAGCGTCGAGCAACTTCTTCCTGCTCAACGCTCCGATGCTCGACTTCATCGCGCCGACCTTCAAGATCGACCAGGTCGTGATCCCCGACATGTACGTGAACGTCAACTACATGGACGTTCCGCGTGTCGACCGCTGCATGACCTGCCACCGCGCCATCGACCGCCCCGGCTTCGAATCGAAGAAAGAAGCCGCGCGGCTCGAAAAGGATCTGCAGACGAAGCTCGATGGCGGCCAGATTCCGCCGGAGAAGCGGCCCGACACCGAACAGCGCATCGCGGACCTCAAGCGCGTCCAGGACGACCCGACCGAGGTTCTCAATCCGTTCCGTACCCATCCAAAGCTCGAGCTCTTCGTCGGATCGGCCTCGCCGCATCCGCTGCTGGAGTTCGGCTGCACCGGCTGCCACCGCGGCCAGGACCGCGCGACCGAGTTCGGCCGCGCCGGGCACATTCCCGCGAGTCCGAAGATGGAGCATCGCTGGGAGTCGGCCGTGGTCAGCCTCCTGCCGGGACCGTGGGATTACGACAAACGCCACTGGGGCTACGAGGCGAACCCGTTCCTCGAGACGCCGATGTATCCGCGCCAGTACTACGAAGCCGGCTGCGAGAAGTGCCACTCCGGCCAGGTGCAGGTACGCGGCGGCGAGCAGATCACCAAAGCGACGGCGACCGTCGAGCTGTACGGCTGCTACGCCTGCCACAAGATCGCCACGTGGCGCTTCACCGATCTCCGCAAGCCCGGCCCCGACCTGAACGGCATCGCCGAGAAGACGACGCCGGAGTGGGCGATGCGGTGGATCTCCGAGCCGCAGCGCTTCCGCTCCACGACGCGCATGCCGTCGTTCTTCTACCAGCGCAACATGATCGGCCCGGCCGTTCCGGCCGACGAGCGCGCGCAGAACATCAAGTTCCAGAACGCCGAGATCCACGCGATCGTGGCGTACCTCTTCGCGAATTCGACCCATCGCGCCTGGCAGCCGCCTCTCAACGGCGACGCGAAGCGCGGCGAGCAAATCGTCGGATCCGTCGGCTGCCTCGGCTGCCACGTTCCGAGCGAGCAGATCAAAGATCCGAACAGCGGCCAGATCCGCCTCGCCAGGCGCGACGACTATCCACTCGAGCGCAACTACGGCTTCAACTTCACCGGCGTCGGGACGAAGACGAACGCCGCCTGGATCTACAACTGGGTCAAGAATCCGAAGGCGTACTACCCCGAGGCGCAGATGCCGTCGCTCCGCCTGAGCGATCAGGAGGCGTCCGACATCACGGCATACCTGCTCCTCCAGC
>DASXIH010000540.1:0-2692 GCA_036498125.1 Thermoanaerobaculia bacterium | reverse complement strand
CGCCCTCGGCTACACGATGGTGTACGGGATCCTGAAGCTCCTGAACTTCGCCCACGGCGACATCTACATGGTGGGTGCCTTCATCGGCTACGGCGTCCTGGTGGCGTTCGGCGGTGCGCTGTCGCCCACCATCCCGATCGTCCCACTCATCATCGTGATGTTCGCCGTCTCGATGGCCGGGTCGGGTTTCCTGGGCGTGGCGATCGAGCGCGTCGCCTACCGGCCGCTGCGGAATGCGCCGAGGATCGCGCCGCTGATCAGCGCGCTGGGCGTGGCGTTCTTCCTCGAGAGCAGCGTCCAGCTGCTCACCAACTCCGCTCACTACCTCTACAACGGCTACGCGCTTGGCGGTAAGAACGGCAACTTCGGGCCGCTCCTCAACGCGGTCTTTACGGTCGACGGGGTCCCCGTCACCGTTGTACAAACTCTCGTCATCCTGACGGCGATCGCGCTGATGGGAGCCCTCGTCTGGCTCGTCTATCGCACGAAGTTCGGGAAGGCGATGCGCGCCGTGGCCTTCGACCGTGAGGCCGCGGCGATGATGGGGATCGACACCGACCGCGTCATCTCGATGACCTTCTTCATCGGGTCGGCACTCGCCGGCGCGGCCGGCGTGATGTACGGCCTGTACCTCGGCGACACGTACTTTTTCCTGGGTTTCCTGTTCGGGCTGAAGGCGTTCACTGCTGCGGTGGTCGGCGGGATCGGCAGCATTCCCGGCGCCATGCTCGGCGGCGTCCTGATCGGACTCGCTGAATCCTTCTCGACCGGCTACGTCGGCGGGCAGTGGTCCGAGCTCGTCGTGTTCGGCCTCCTCATCGGTTTCCTGATCGTGCGTCCGACCGGCCTCCTCGGCTCCCACGCAATCCAGAAGGTATGAGCGACACTCCAGACACGCCCCAGCAGCCCGAACCGCCTCCTGAGCCGGAGTCCGGCCCGCAGATCGGGGTCGACTCCTGGGTCGCGTCGCATGGAGGCCGCTCCGGAAGGGGCGGCCCGCTCGGCTGGATCGCCCGCGCCTGGGAGTCCACGCCCGACGCTGCCAAGTTCATCTTCTTCGTCGCGATTGCGTTGAGCCTGCCCTTCTGGCTCCTCAAGAGCGAAGGCGACCTCTTCAACTTCGGCCTCTTCACCCTCCTCTTCATAGGCATGGGGCTCGGGCTCAACGTCGACGTCGGCTTTGCGGGACTTCTCGACCTCGGCTACGTGGCGGCCTTCGGCATCGGCGGCTATGCCTACGCGCTCCTCTCGTCGGGCTACTACGGGATCCACTGGCCCGCAGAAGTGGTGATTCCGATCGCCATGCTCGCGGCGATGATCCCGGCCGCGGCGCTCGGTTTCTCGGCGCGCCGGCTGCTCGGCGACTACCTCGCAATCGTGACGCTGTTCTTCGCCGAGGCGTTCCTCGTCTTCACGAATGTCTCGAATCCGACGCTCTTCGGCAAGGGCATTACCGGAGGCGCGAACGGGATCCCGCAGGTCGACCCGCTGAAGTTCTTCGGCTACGAGCTCACGAGCTCCAAGCAGCTCTACTTCTTCCTGGTCGGCGCAGTCTTCGTAGTCGCAGCCGCTCTCTATCTCGCCAACCAGTCACGTACGGGCCGCGCGTGGCGGGCTTCGCGGGAAGACCCTCTGGCAGCAGAAGTGATGAGCATCCCCGTCAACCGGCTCAAGATCCTCGCGTTCATCTTCAGCTGGGCGGTGGCGGGGCTCTTCGGCTCGATCTACGTGGCGATCCTCACGTCCGCCGTGTCGACCAACTACAGCATCGGCCTGCTGATCACGATCTACGCGGTGATCATCCTCGGCGGTCTCGGCAGCATCGCGGGAGTCTTCGTCGGCGCGATCATCATCAACTGCGTGTTCGTGTTCCTCGAGCCGCAGACCGACCACCCCGGATTCAAGCGCTGGCTGTTCTATGGGGCAATCATTCTCCTGATCGCGCTGCTGAAGCCGTGGTACAAGGCCGTCGTCCTCTTCGTCGGGACGATCGTGACCGGATTCGTCGTCCACGCGATCGTTGCAGCGACGGCCGGGTCGGCCTGGACATCAGGCAAGACGGTCGCCGGCGACGGCTGGATCTCGCACTGGGTCGTCATCCCGAAGGTGAGCCACGGCAACGTCAACAACATCCTGTACATCGGGCTCGTGGTGGCGGTCGTGGCCGTCGTCATGCTCAAGGGGTGGTGGCGCATCATCGCGCTCGGACCGACGATCTACCTCGCCGCGGTCGTGTGGGAGAACGTGCTCAGCCAGAACCCGGGCGTGACGGCGTACATCCTCTTCGGAGCGATGCTCGTCGGGCTGATGATCAAGCGGCCGCAGGGACTGCTCGGGACGGCGAGAGTGGAGATCGTCTGATGGCCACGGCTCCAGAGACCACTCCGCAGACGCCTTTGCTCGAGCTCAACGGCCTCTCGATGTCGTTCGGCGGCCTGAAGGTGATCGACAACCTCGATCTCGTCGTCAACCAGTCGGAGATCGTCAGCGTGATCGGCCCCAATGGCGCAGGCAAGACCACGCTGTTCAACGTGATCACCGGGATCTACCGGCCCGACGAGGGAGACATCCTGCTCGGCGGCGAGAGCCTGGTCGGCATGTCGCCGCACAAGATCACCAGCACCGGGGTCGCCCGCACGTTCCAGACGCTGCGGCTCTTTCTCAACATGAGCGTGATCGAGAACGTCATGGC
>DASXIH010000539.1:0-3060 GCA_036498125.1 Thermoanaerobaculia bacterium | reverse complement strand
CGAGATGCTGACCGGAACGCTCCCGTTCAACGCTGAGAGCCCGCTCGCTTTGTTGCGGCAGATCCTCCAGGAGACGCCGCCCGACGTCACGCAACTCAACCCGGAGGTCGACCAGGAATCGCGCCGCATCCTGATGAAGATGATCGCGCGCAACCGGGACGAGCGATACCAGAGCTGCAACGAGCTGATCGCCGACCTCGATGAGTACCTGGCGAAGCAGAACGTCCGCAACGTCACCGCGAACCTCGGCGCACGCAGTCAGGCCGCGCCGGGCGCGGCCGCGGTTGCGACCATGCAGATCGCCGCCTCCGGCGCCGCGACCGAGATGCTGACGCCGCACACCCCAGCGGCTCCGCCGCTGCGCGCGTCCGTCACAGCGCCCGACATTCCGCTCGTGCCTCCCTCCGCTCCGAATACGGCGCCGAACCCGGTCGCGTATGTCCCGCCCGCCGCCGCGCCACAAGCCCGTTCATCGGGCAAGAGCGTGTTCGCGATCCTTTTCGTCGTGCTCCTGCTCGTCGGCGGTGCCGCCGCAGGCCTCGGCTTCATGGGGTATCGATACCTGAAGGGTCATGGCATGTTCGGTGGCGAAGCCACCCAGCAGGCGGCGATGATCCCGGCGAAGGAGCCGGCAACTCCGGCGCCCGCGCCGGCCCATCCGGTCGATCCGGCGAGTGTGGAGTTGTCGAGTCCGAAAACGCCGGCGATCTCCCTGCCTGCCGAAGGCTCATCGCAACAGGCCAAGCCCGCATCGCAACAGCAGCCCGCGCAGATGACCGTCAACGCCTCGCGGAGCGTCTCCGCACCTCCCGTGAAAGTGGCTCGCGTGGAACGCCAGCAAACGGAGCCGGCGCAGGCCGCCGCACCTGGGCGTCACTCGTCGCGCATCGCGGTCTCCGTCCAGGGCGAGGCCGGTCTCAACGCCTCGGTTGCGCGCATCGTGACGCGCGAGCTCGAGTCGGCAGGCTTCGACGTCGTGCTCGCGAACGACTTACCGGCGACCGAGCGGTTGGGCGGACAGCCGTCCACCAGCTCCCTGATCGAACACCTTCGCGGCGAAGCGGGAGTGCTCGTCGTTGCCCGCATCGAAGCGACCGGCGAGCGCGAGCTCAAGTACTACGGCCACTACGACACCGCCTACGGCTCGCGCGTGACGCTCACGGCGTACGACGTCGCGACCGCCCAGCCGATCGGGACCCGTACCAGCGCCAGCCTGGAGTACACCCACCTCAACGCCGACGACAAAGCGGACGAGGAAGTGACTCCGCTCGCGCAGCGGATCGCGAGAGGGATTCGATCGCGCTGAGTGCCCGGCCGCGTCGTCTCTCACGACGCGGCCGAGTGAATCCTCCCCTCGGGGCCGAACGTCGCGAGCGTATTTCCGTCCGGGTCGACGAGAAGGAGAGGCGATTCTCCATCGTAGACGACGACGCCGATGTCGCGTCCGACCTCGGCGATCGGAGCGTTCGTGATCAACTCGACGACGTATCCCGCGCCGGCCGCCACGATCAGCAGATTCCGGCTGTCGGGCATCAGTTGCACCGTGGTGTAGTCGGTGAGACCGCGCCTGAAGCTGCCGACCCATGAATGCTCGCCGATTCCGATGCGGATCACGATGCGGTCTTCGTCGTCGCCTTCGGGATAGCGGCCCACCGGCTCATCGGCCGGCGCGCCGTCGGGGAGGATCTCGGCGGCGGCGAGCCAGTGGCGGAGGTGGAGTTCGTAGTCAAAGCCGGGGAGCGCCAACCGTTGCGGCGGCCCGGACTTGCCCGAATGATTCCTCCGTCTCTGACCGAGACGGCGGACTCGCTGGGCCTCCTGGTAGTCCTGTCCTGCCCGGCTGCCAGGGCCGAGCCACTGCGCGGCGTCCTTCACCCGGAGAATCTCGGCCGTCGTTTCCTTTGCGAGCTCCGCCTCGTTCTCCGAAAGCAGCGCGCACAGCTCGTTGGCGAGGGCGAGCAGCTCTTTGAGGGCCTTCTCGAGAAACTCGTCGCGTCTGCACGCCTGCTCGCAGATATCGGCGAGCTGCTCCGCCGAGAAGAGATTCTTGTAACGCGGCTCGACTTTGCCGGCGCGGAGGCGCGCGGCGAAGCGGCGGTACTGCCGCCGCATCTCCGCATTGAGGAACGCGGTGATCGGCACCTTCGGCACGCGCGCCAGTTCGGCGGCCAGCTCGTAGAACCGCGCGGTGATCGCCGCGGCCCGCTCCCAACGTTGCTGAACAGTCATCGTTTTCATTCGACCGTTAGGAACCCGGGCGCGCCTAGGACACGCCCGGGTCCACTACCTCCTTACATTACGCTTGTGGCTTCGTGCTCGTGTCGTGATTCGGCGCCGGAGCCGGCGTCGCCGGCGACGGGGACGGCTGCGGAGCCGGCGTCGCCTTCTTGCGGCGCGTGACGCTCTTCAGCCGTTTGACCTCCTCGACGTGCGGCACCAGATCCTGGTTCGCCGGATTCCGGACGAGCTGCGTCCCGACCGAATACGCCTGCGACGCGATGAGCGCGAGCCGCTCACGGCGCAGCAGGTTCGCCCCTTCCACTCCTTTGAGGAACTTCCGGAGCTCACCGGCGACGAGATTCCAGCGCGCTTCGTCCTGCTGAAGCTGCATGACCTCATCGATCGGCTGGCCGACCGCCGTCGCGACGGCGCCGGACGTGTTGATGACGTCCAACGAAGCCGTGATGACCGGTACCGACTGACGGCTGGCGCGGCTGCGCGAGACTTTCCGCTGCGCCGAGGTCAGGGCCGAGAGTGCATCGACCTGCGACTGCATCGTGCGGAGCTGTTCGATGACGGCCTCCGGTTCGAGCTTGATCGCCGGCGTGGACGGGGTTTCCGGGGGGCTCTGAATATTGGGACTGTTGGTGAGTTGATTGGACATTGAATCCTCCTTTTCCTACGAGCTCTAAATGCCGGGGAGGAACGTCAGGACTCGTCGACTGAGTGCGAGGCGGCCCACACCGGCTGGAACTTCGGCAAATGCCGATCGCTCCGGATGATGTTGTCGAGATGCGCGCGCACACCTCGATCGAGTTTGCCCGCGGCAGGAAGAGCACC
>DASXIH010000538.1:0-4776 GCA_036498125.1 Thermoanaerobaculia bacterium | reverse complement strand
CCGTGTGAGCGCCGGAGGCGCTCAGCGAGGGTAGCCGGTGGCGAGCGCGGAGCGCCGCCACCGGTTTCAATCGCAACGAACAACCACCGCCCCGGCAAGGGCGGCAGAGAACGGCGCACGCCATCTACCGCCCCGCCGGGGCGGTATGCATGGATCGGATCGCGATCCGGTGGCGGCGCTGGCGCGCTCGCCACCGGCTACCGTCTGCCGGCGCCTCCGGCGCCGGATGCCGGATGCCGGATGCCGAAAAAATCAGATCCCCGTCACCCGGATCACTTCCTCGAACGTCGTCGCTCCCTCCGCGAGCTTCCGGAGCGCTGACTGACGTAGCGTCCGCATGCCGCGCTTCATGGCGACGTCTTTGATCTTGAGGAAGTCTTCGCTGCGCTCGATGAGGTCGCGGATGGCGTTGTCGATGGGGAGCATCTCGAAGATGCCGGTGCGGCCGAAGTAGCCGGTGTTGCGGCAGCGGATGCAGCCGGCACCTTCCTTGACAATGATCCGTTTGCCCGCAGGCGCCTGGAGGTTGAGCATCCCGGCCTCTTCCTGGCTCAGCGGGCGGTTGCGCTTGCAGTCGTCGCAGATCTTACGGAGAAGGCGCTGCGCCATGGCGCCGATCAGCGTCGACGAGATGAGGAACGGCTGGATGCCGAGGTCGATGAGGCGCGTGACCGAGGTCGCGGAATCGTTGGTGTGGAGCGTCGAGAAGACGAGGTGGCCGGTGAGCGCGGACTGGACGGCGTTCTGCGCCGTTTCCTCGTCGCGGATCTCGCCGACCATGATGATGTCGGGATCCTGGCGGAGGATCGTCCGCAGCGCGGAGGCGAACGTGATCCCGATCTTCGTCTGCACCGACGTCTGGTTGAAGTCGTCGTAGACCATCTCGACCGGATCTTCGATCGTCGTGATGTTGATCTCGGGCGAGGCGAGCTGCTTCAGCGCCGAGTAGAGCGTGACCGTCTTGCCGGACCCGGTCGGACCGGTGACGAGGATGATTCCGTGCGGACGTTTGATCCAGTCGCCGAACAGCTTCAGCTCGTCGTCGTAGAACCCGAGGCCGCCGAGGTCGCGGATCAGGATCTCGGGATCGAAGATACGCATGACGACCTTCTCGCCGAATGCCGTCGGAAGCGTCGAGACGCGGAGCTCGATCTCCTTCCCCTCGCGCTCCGTCTTGATGCGGCCGTCCTGCGGGCGGCGCCGCTCGGCGATGTCCATGCGGCACATGGTCTTGAGGCGCGAGGTGACCGCGAGGTTGACGAGCTTCGGCACGCGCTGGATCTCGTGGAGCACGCCGTCGATCCGGAAGCGGATCTGCGCGTGCTCGCGCTTCGGCTCGATGTGGATGTCCGAGGCGCGTGAGTCGTAGGCATGCTGCAGCAGGTAGTCGACCGCATTGACGATGTGCTGATCGCTCGTCTCGATCTCGCTGCCGGACTTCAGCTTCACGTACTGCTCGAGGTTCGAGAGGTCGATCGCGCCCTTCGAGAGGTCGCGCTCCGCCTTCGTCACCGACGCGCGGAAGCCGTACTGCTCGTTGATGACCCCCATCACGTCGCTCTCGGAGGAGACGACGAGGTCGAGGTCCTGCTTCGCGAGCGCGCGGTAGCTGTCGATTGCGTCGTTTTGGAACGGGTTGACGACCGAGACGACGAGCTTCCCGTCGCGAACCGCCACCGGCACCATCCGGTTGCGCCGCGCGAACGGCCGCGACATCTTCGACTCGATCATCGCGACGTCGAGCTTCAGCGGATCGATCTTGAAGAACGGCAGCCGTGCATCCTCGGCGATCAGCCGCGCCAGGAGGAAGTCGTCGATCCGCGTCCCGGTGCCGCTGGCATCGGTGAGATTCATCCCGATCAGCACCTTGATCGAGCTCGTCTCGTCGGCGTCCGCGCGGCTCGTGCCCGCCTTGGTCCGCGACAACGCGCGCGCCTGCTGGCGATCCGCCGCGTCGACCTCTCCCTTCTGCCGCTCGTCGATGAAGCCGGCGTTGAAGAGAAGCTCGCCGAGGTACGAAAGCGTCAGCTCACGCGACAGCCGCGGAGCGGGAGCCGGGACGGTGGACATACAGGAATCATGAATCAGCTTTTGCGGGAGGGCAATTCCGGGCCGGATTCATGCCGGTCGAGCCGCGACTCGATCCGGCGGTCCGGCACGAGCCAGATGAGCGCGACAACGACGTAAATCGCGTCCGAGACCATCGGATTCACGAACGCCAGCGGAACGGCCGAAACGTAGAGCGCCAGCGACACCTTCGCCTTCGTGTCGGAGCCGACGGCGCTCGCGAGAACCGCCTGCGGCTCATGCCAGATGATCAGCGTCTGCAGCATCGTGTACGCAATTGCGCAGCAGAGGAGAACGGCCCCGTACGCCGCGGTCGGTACCGCCGCGGATCCGTTCTCACCAATCCAGCCGGTCACGAGCGGGACGAGAGACAGCCAGAAGAGAAGGTGCAGATTCGCCCAGAGGATCGCGCCGTTCACATGGTGGACGGCGTGGAACATGTGGTGGTGGTTGTTCCAGTAGATGCCGAGAAAGATGAAGCTGAGGACGTAGATCAGAAAGTGCGGTAGGACAGGACGCAGCGACGGCAGGTCCGAGCCGTGCGGCATGCGCAAGTCGAGGATCATGATCGTGATCAGGATCGCGACCACGCCGTCGCTGAAGGCTTCTAGACGTCCCTTCGTCATGCGTGGAAATCACTCTATCGCGAGTAGAAAACCCTTCAGATACTCCCCCTCGGGACAATAGAGCGAGACCGGGTGATCGGGGCCGGCGGTGAGGCGACGGACGATCGAGGCGCGGCGGCCAGCGTCAGCCGCGGCGGAGAAGATGACCTTCTGGAAGAGGTCGAGCGACATGTGGCCGCTGCACGAGAACGTCATCAGCATTCCGCCCGGGGCGACGTGGCGGAGCGACTGGAGGTTGATGTCTTTGTAGCCGCGCGCCGCGCGGTCGATGTCGCCCCGCGACTTCGCGAACGCCGGCGGATCGCAGACCACCAGATCGAAGCGGTCGGTGCTCTTGCGGATCCAGTCGAAAGCATCGGCGGCGACGAACTCGGCGTTGAATCCGTTCAGCTCGTGATTCGTCCGCGCGAGCGCAATCGCCTTCTCCGAGACATCGACGTTCGTGACCGCAGCCGCGCCTCCCGCGGCCGCGTAGACGCCGAACGCACCGCTGTACGAGAAGAGATTGAGGACGCGCTTCCCGTCCGCGATCGACCGCGCGATCCGCCGGTTTTCCCGCTGGTCGAGAAAGAACCCGGTCTTCTGCCCCTCGACGGGCTCGACGAGGAATCGCAGTCCGGACTCGGTGATCGTCGCCGCCGGCTCGCCCGCTCCGCGCCATTCGTTTTCAAGCGGCAGCCGTTCGAGTTTCCGCGCCGGGATGTCGTTCTTGAAGAAGATCGCGCGCGGCGCAAGCGCCGTCTGAATCGTCTCGACGATCAGGGGTTTCAGCTGCTCCATCCCCGCGTTCGCGATCTCGATCACGACGACGTCGTCGTACCGGTCGACGACGAGGCCCGACAACTCGTCTCCCTCGGCGTTCACGACTCGGAACGCGTTCGCGTCGAGCGATCCACGGCGCGCAATCGCGCGCATGATCCGTTCGCGAATGACGCCGGCGTTCAATTCCTCCTTGCCGAACGTCAGCGCGCGCAGCCGGATCTGCGAGTGCTTCGAATGAAGTCCGGAGGCGAGCACTTCGCCGCGCTCATCGACGAGATCGGCGATCGCCGCGTCGTCAGGACCGCTCTCGCGCGCGACCGCGCCGGCGAAGATCCACGGATGCCGATTTGCAACAGCTCGCTCACGGCCGCGTTTCAGGACCAGCTGCTTCCGATGGTTCGATGCGAAGAGTTCTATAATCACGTTCGATGGCGCCGATGAAAACGTTCCATACGCAGTGCCAGGAGGAAGTCTACCGGCAGGTGAAGCAGTATCTCGACGAATTGGTCGACGAGCACTTCGACGACGCCGAGCACTGCGACTTTTACCTGAAGTACGGATCGACCGTTCTGGAGATCTCGATCGAGCCGTACGCCGAGGACGACGCGGTCATCGAGATCCTCGCTTTCTGCGTCCAGGAGGTCGAGCCGACGTTCGACCTGATGCAGGAGTTGTTGCGGCTCAATTCCGAGGTCCTCATCGGCGGATTCAGCATGGACGGCCGCGACATCTTCTTCTCCCACTCGTTCCTCGGGCGCCGGTTGCGTCCCGAGCAACTGATCGCGTCGCTCGAAGCGGTCGCAAGCATCTCCGACGAGTACGACGAACAGCTCGTCGACGCCTACGGCGGCGAAACGGCTCTCGAGCGCCTGCGGAGCAACGCCAAGCGGTCGCGGTCGGTGCACCGCACGATGTCCCCCAATTAAGGTCTTGCGGCACATCCATTGCTCTATCTACCGCTGATGAACGTGCGCTGGAAGATCGGCATCGCAGCTTCGATGCTCGTCACGCTCGCCGCTTGTACCGGCGGGAAGGAGAGCAACGCCGCCGAGGAGCAGCTCCCGAAGAAGAACTCGATCTCCGCGGCCGCCACGACGACCACCCCTCAGCCCCCCGTCCCGGTCGATCCGCAGAAGGACCTGAAGTCGATCTCGAAGGCGATTCCGATCTACGCGGGAGCGCAGTTCCGCCAGGATCTGACGCAGCGCGACGAAGTCATGATCCGGAACCAGTACGGGCCGCAGTCGCAGGTCTATACCCTCGCGACCGACGACTCGTATCCGCAGGTCTACCACTACTACACCACCTACCTCGCCCAGTT